>WTGY01000003.1 GCA_011523365.1 Caldilineaceae bacterium | reverse complement strand
AGATTCGCGCCGCGCCGCGCCGTTTCAGAGCGACGCATTCCGGTTCACGGTTCGTCATGTTGTATCACCTCAAGAGGGGAGTAAATGTCAATATGTGCATAGCCGTTCAGCACATTGACTGCATTGTATTTCGGAATCTTCTCGAAATGAACGATGTCCCTGAAATTCCAGCTTACGATGAGTTCACACTCTGATACAGTGGCCATGGCCACGTGCAATGCATCTGTAAGCGATCTTTCCGCCACAACGCCTCTTTCAATGTATTCCAGTTGAAGGTCTATTGCTTCCCGGGTTATTTCCACTTCGCTGGCGTGTTCGGTAATGCTGGCAAAGAAGTTTCGAATCGTATCGGGGGCTTGATCCAGTTCCGCTTCAACGACAGGTGAAATGACCAAGACAAATCGCCCTGCGACAACTTCATCAAAGAATTTTCTGCTTGGCGCGGAAAACTCAGGGTCAAACACTCCTCCGAAGACGGAAGTGTCAGCGTACACTCTTAACTGCCGGCTGGCCACCTATTTGGCATCCTCTCACGAGCGATCGAGCTTCGGTAAGCATCCTGCCATACTATAGCGGTGGGAGGAGTCGAAAGTCAACCCTATCATGTTTTTCCCTTGAGAATCTCCCACACTGTTGCGAGACCCTCACCACAGTGGCCGCCCAATTCCAGGACGCCGCATCCACAGGAGCTTCGCTTATCCCGGCATTCGTACAACCCGTTTCGCACCGGTCCGCGCCGCCGCCGGAGTCGCCCAACGCCACCCGTGCAATCACGATCCCGCTGCTCCGCCTGTCACGCGCCTGGCAGGCCCACGCTGAATTCGTCGGCTGCCCGTCCCACATCCGCCGAAGCCCATTCACAATCTCGTGAAAACGCTCGTAAACACTTGTCGACTCTCGCTAATCTCTCGTAAACACTCGTACGGCCTCTCCCGCGCTGGCGGACACCCACCATCCCGAAAGTCTTTAAAATCCCGTAAATCCTGATTCAGACAATCCACCCAACGCCCGCAATCTCTCGTAAACGCTTGTAAACGCTCGTCAACTTCTCGTACAAGCGCCCCAACCAAAACCTATGAAACTTCCCCACAGCCCCTCCTCGCAAAAATGCACAGATTGCAAACCAAACTCAGCTACTGTAGAATACCGGCCATCCTCGCACAGTATCTGCCATCAACATCCCGAGAGGAGAACACCGTGAACGCCAAGCCCTTGAAAAGACGAGAATTCCTGCAACTGACCGCCGGCGCCATCGGCGGGGCAACACTCCTCGCCGCCTGCCAACCGGTCGCGTCCCCGGCCGCTTCCGATGACGGCGCCGCCGCCGAAGGCATCCAGCTCGAATACCTGGGATACGAACCCGACGAAGTACACGGCGAGGCATTCGACAAGTTCAAAGAGGTCATGCCTGACGTCGACCTTCTCATCAGCCCCACCATCGGCTCCTGGCCGGATATGCTGGCCAAGATCAACGCCCGCATCGCCGCCGGCGACCCCCCAGATATCGCCATCGTCGCCACCTATGGACCGCCCAGAATCTGGAGCAAAAAGGGCATTCTCGTCGATCTGAATCCGTACCTGGACGCAGACTCCGACTACGACGACGACCCCGTCGCGCCCGCCCTGCTCCAACTCTACACCGTCGAAGGCAAGCTCTTCGGCCTGCCCAAGGACTATGTGACCCACGCCGTAATCTACAACAAGGGCCTCTTCGACGAGGCCGGCGTCGCCTACCCCGAAGACGGCTGGACCTGGGCCGACTGCCTCGCAATGGGCCAGCAACTGACCTCCGGCGAAGGGCAGGACAAGGTCTTCGGCTGGATGACGCAGACCGGGCCTTGGGCCAACGAGCACTGGATGTGGGCCAATGAGGGCAAAGGATACTTCGACCGTTGGAACGGGGACCTCACCACGCCCACCGCCAACGATCCGAAGAATATCGAAGCAATCGAATGGCTCGTGGATACCATCCTGACCCACGAGATTTCACCCTCGCCCGAACAGCTGTCCACCGAAGGCGCCAGCTCGCGTCAGTTGACCGGCCGCATCGCCATGTGGGCCAGCCACACCATCGATACCGTCGCCCTGCTCCAGAATACCGACAAGATCGACTGGCATGTCGTGCGCAACCCCCGCGCTTTCGAGGGCGGCCCCACGACAACCATGATGTGGACCTCCGGCTTCGGCATCGTCGCCGAAACCGACCATCCCGACGCCGCCTTTGCCTTCCTCAAGCATATGTCGATCGGCGAAGGCGCCCTCGTGTTGGGCAGAACCGGCTTTTCCATCCCGGCCGGCCGCCCCGAAGGATTTGTAACCGATGAGATGGTTGCCCGCGGCGGCGAAGTCTTTGTCGATGCCTGCTTCAACTCCGACCTGGCTGCCAACGACTCGCTCGGCGTAAACCACGGTGAACTGCTTGGCACCGCCGTCATCCCCAACCTGCAGGCCGCCTTCCTTGGGCAGATGACCCCCGCCGAAGCGCTCAACGAAATCCAGGTGGTGATGGAGGACATCCTCGCCGATGCTACTGAGGAGCAGTACTAAAGGTTTGATGTTCGCTTGGGATCAGTAGCGGACAGATAGATAAAATCGATCCGGGAGTCTCCCAAGCCTGCGATACACCTGAAGCCGCACAGTAGGCGGCGGCGAATCCAGGTGTATCGCAGGACAGACTATGGCTCAGTCACAGGTTCTGACCCGCCTCGTAGCCAAGACGAAAACGCGTGAAATCCGCTGGCACCGCTATGAGGGCTACCTCTTTGTCGCGCCTCTCCTCATCGGCATCGTTGCCTTTATCTTCCTCCCCATCGCCGCATCCCTCTACATGAGCTTCCATACTTGGGATATGGTCAGTCCGCCCGAACTGGTTGGACTCAAAAACTACGCCCGCCTGGTCAGCCGCGACCGTCTCTTCTGGAAGGTCCTCGGCAATACCTTCAAATACGCCGGTTGGATCATCGTGCCCTCCGTGACCTTCCCGCTCATTCTGGCCGCACTGCTCGACCGGCCAATCAGACTGCGCTACCTCTACCGGCTCGCCTTCTTCCTGCCGCTTGTCACTTCGGTTGTTGCCGTCGGCCTCATGTTCCGATGGCTGTATGACGGCGAATTCGGTCTCATCAACTACACCCTCTCCTGGGTCCGTATTGACGGGCCCAACTGGCTCAGCGATGTCTTTTGGGCCATGCCCGCCGTTGCCATGGTCACCGTCTGGCAGGGGCTCGGCTACAACATGGTCCTCTATCTGGCCGGACTGCAAGGCATCCCCGATCATCTGTATGAAGCCGCCACCATCGACGGGGCAGGGCCACTGAGTCGCTTCTTCAAAATCACCATCCCGCTGCTCACGCCCACCATGTTCTTCATTCTAGTCATGAGCGTGATCGGCACCTTTCAGACCTTTGGCCTCATCTATGTTATGACCCAGGGCGGACCGATCAATTCGACCAACGTCTACATCTATTACCTCTGGCAGATGGCCTTTGGCAGCTCCAAGATGGGATATGCTTCGGCCATGGCCTGGATCCTGGCCATGGTCATCTTTACAATTACGATGATCCAGGTGCGCCTGGCCAGGCTGTGGGTACACTATTGAGAAACCAGCGCTGATTGCGGCCTGAGCCGGCCGCAGGGAGTTGGCGAACGCCGAAAAAGGGGATACCCGTGCAAAGAGTTTCATCCATGCGCGCGGCACGCGTTGAGCGTGTGGCCAGTCTCAAACAACAAGAGCTCCTGGCCAACATCGTTACCCACATTCTGCTGATTGTGCTGGGTCTGGCCGCCCTGGCTCCCTTCTGGTGGATGATCTCAACCTCGTTCAAGACAGAATTCGAGGCTTTTCAGATCCCACCAACCTGGCTCCCGCTTGAGCCTACTTTGGAAGCCTACGGCGACCTCTTCCTCGACCAGCCCTTTGGGATATTCCTCTATAACAGTGTCAAGATCGCTGTTCTGAGCGTCGGCGGCCAGCTCATTACATCCTCGCTCGCCGCCTTTGCCTTCGCCCGGCTCGATTTTCCGGGCAAAAACGTCCTCTTCATCATCGTCCTGTCAACCATGATGGTGCCCTATGCCGTCACCGTGATCCCGCTCTATATCGTCATGCACCGCGTCGGCTGGGTCAACACCCATCTGCCCCTCATCGTCCCCGCCATGCTCAGTTCCGCCTACGGCACATTCCTGCTCCGCCAGTTCATGTTTTCGCTGCCCATCGAACTGGAAGACGCCGCCCGCATCGACGGCTGCAGCTCCTTCGGCATCTACCGCCGCATCGCCCTGCCCCTGATGAAGCCCGCCCTGGCCACCCTCGGCGTTTTCTCCTTCATGGCCTCCTGGAACAACTTCTTCGGTCCGTTCATCTTCCTCGACCGCAAGTATCTCTTTACCGTCCAGCTCGGCGTCGCCCTCGTACAGCGGCAGTGGTACACCAGTTGGCCCCGCCTCATGGCCGGTTCCGTTGTCGTCACGCTGCCCGTGCTCCTCGTCTTCCTCCTCTTGCAGCGCTACTTCGTCCGCGGCATCTCCCTGACCGGCATCAAAGGCTAGCGAACCCGTCACCACGCAGCCATAACCGCTTCGCGACCCTGAATAGGGTGAGCGCAACAGTTTCTGGCATCTAACCACTGACCACTGACCACTGCCGTTGGGCGGTCGGGCCTTCGGCCCTCCCTTGTGCGGGGGGATTCCCCCCGCAACGCCCCCCTAAGCTTGTACCACCGTTGTGGACAATTGGACCGGCTTGGTCGGCGAACAGTGCCTGCCCCCCGCGCGTCTCTGGCCACTAGCCGCTGCAGTTCGGCGGGCCTTGTGTCTGCCATTGTGCCCCCAATCAGAGAACGCCACTGTAGGGGCAGGCCTTGTGCCTGCCCTGGTTCCCCCAATCGATGGGCAGCACTTCGCACTAATTTGGGGAGTTCCGGTCAGTTGTGAAGGAAGGGGTATTGCTTTTGCTTAGAGGGACATTTCCCAGCTGTGTACGTTCGCCGCAGCCGCCGTGCCGGCTTCGATGACAAAGCCCAGCCGGCCGCTCGGGGCATGGGGCAGCGTGTAACCCTGCATCAGTTCGTCGTCGACGTAGAGCTCCGCGAACTCGTTGCGCAACAGCAGCCGCCAGTGCTGAGTCCGTCCCGGTGTGAAAGACAGCGGCTTCGCGTCCTCCGGCTGGAAGGCGTAGCCGTCTTCCGTGGGTGATGTATAGGGGCCTGTCGTCAGACGACTGTCGCTTTGCGCTACGAACAAAGTACCGGAATAGCCGGGGCCGCCTTCGATGAAGAAGCCGGCGCCGCCGAGAGGACCGCTTAATTCCTGAAAGGTCAGCTCCGCTTCCAGGATGACTCCTCGCGCCAGGTCAAACTTCACCGGAAGTATCGCCAGCCCGCCGGCCGCAGCCGCGAGCTGCAGGCGCCTGCCCTCGACAGGACAGTCACCGGAGCGCAGGCCGTAGAACTCGCATCCCTCCAGCCCAACCGGCAACGGACGCCCCTTCAGCGCTTCGTTGCCGGGCCACCAGCGCAGGCTCAGAATGCCCGCGGCGTCGCGGTGGACCGTCTTCAGCGGCGAAAAATAGGATTCGCCGCCCTTCTGGCGCGGCACCGTGTGGTGGTTGAGCAGCAACTCCTCGCCGCAGCGGTAGAAGCGTGCAAAGTAGTTCAGCCTCTTGGGGCTGTTGCCCAGCAGCAGCCGCTGGCCGGGGTCGAGCCGGTACGGCCCGGTCTGCGACTCGGAGGAGAGAACGTACATCCCGCACTCGCCTGCCAGCAGCTCCGACAGGTGCCGCGACCCCAGCGCATGCGACTTCCCGACTCCCAGCAGCATGTAGTACCGGTCGCCGATCTTCTCCACCGCGCCCACCTCGATGCGTTCGCCCCATAGCCCGGTCTCGATCACCGGCGGCGCGGCCCGAAAGTGGCGTCCGTCATCCGACACAACACAGCCGGCCGTCCCGCATAGCCCGGGCGGACCATTCTTGGCCACCGCAGTGAGGAAGCCGATATAGCCCGGCCCGTCCTCCCGCGGCAGGACCCAGATGCAGTCCCAGCGCTGGCTTGTGAACGTCGGGTCCTCCGCATACCAACGCGGGTCCGACCGGCACACATACTCCTCGTCGGGCAGTCGCCGCCACTCCAGCAAATCGTCGGATTCGGCGAAGAAGATCTCCTGCACCCCGCCGCGCTCCTCCGAGAAGTTGAGCATGAACTTGCCGCCGGCGCGCCAGACCATGCCCGTGCCCAGCCAGTTGGCGTCCTTGGCCTTGTGGAGGATCGGCCCCCGGTCGGCAAAGTGGACACCGTCATCCGAAGTGGCAACGCTCATGCCGTCATAGGGGCCGCCGGCGCGCATGCGGTGAAGATAGAAGAGATAGTGCCTGCCCTCGTGGTAGTACAGCCAGGTATCCCATAGACGGGCTGCGATCTCCGGTTTGAAAATCATGCTTTTCTCTCTCTGTGCAAATTCACTGAGTCGGTCCACGGCAGTATCCAACTGCTTGAGTCCATGATAGCGCAGGCAAGCGCGTCCGCACAGCCACTCCGTTCGCGCCCTGATTAAGTCGCACACCCGGCCGCGCGATAGCTCTTTGACCTCAACTCACATTATGTTACTATTTTGCTCCAATAGTCTTTTTTGCCCCGAAACATACATTCAATCCACTTCAATCGAACCAAGGAGAAACAAACGATGGAGAATAACGCATTGGTCAGTAAGCGGCTGTCACGTCGCGCATTCCTGCAAACTGCCGCGGCGACTGCCGGCGTCGTGGTGACCGCGGCCTGCGCCGCGCCCGCACCCGCCGGTGGCACGATGGCCAGCGGCGACGACGACGCCGGCATGGAGACCGTCGAACTGCGCCTCGCCTACTGGGGCTTCCAGGTAGAGAAGCAGGGCGTCCTGCAGGAGGCCTTCCAGGAGGCCCACCCCCACATCAAGCTGCAGGAGGACATCACCTCCTGGTCCAACTACTGGCAGAAGATGTTGGCCTCCACTGCCGCTGGCGATTCACCCGACATCATGCACCACTCGCCCTACTATCATGTGCGCTTCGCGCACAACGGGGTGACGATCCCGTTGGATCCCTTCGTCGAGCGTGATGGCGTCGACCTCAACGACTTCTACGAGGGTGCAATCACACAGGGACGCTGGCAACCCGGCCAGATCCGGTGCGGCTCCGGCGACCTGCACGCCTTCCCCACCGTCTGGCATTCCGGCACCATGTGGTTCTGGAACAAGAACTGGTTCGCCGAAAAGGGTATCCCCGATCCGGACGAAAGCTGGACCTGGGACACGATCGTCGAGGCCGGCAAAGAGTTCACCGTCATCAACGACGACGGCTCGGCCGAGTCCTACGGCATGGACAAGCCCGTAGACGGCAATTCCCGCATGAACTTCTGGATCTTCCAGGCCGGCGGCGCCTTCTATGACGAGGACTACAACGGCTGTCTTATCAAAGAGGACGCGCCGATGGAGGCCTTCCAGTGGATGACCGACCTGGTCAACGAGCATAAGGTCGCCATGCCGCCCGAAGCCAACCTGCAGTTCAACCCATTTGAAACCGGCCGCGTCGCTTTCGCAGTCATGGGTGACTGGATGATTCCCTCCTTCTCCGAGATCGAAGAGTTTGAGTGGGACGTCTTCACGCCTCCCGCACATCCTGTAACGGGCAAGAACACGATCGACGCCTACCAGAACGGTATCTCGATCACCAGCTCAGCCCCGCACCCGGATGAGTCGTGGGAGTATATTAAATGGTTGACTATGGGTGACGGCGCTGTCATGTACGCCGAGACCATCTTCCCTTTCCCCGCCCACATTCCTACCGCGGAAGGCCTGATCTACGTGCAGGATCGCACCGATCCGCCGACACAGCTGTGGATCCTCAACCAGCTTCTGAAAGACGCCACGTCCGTCTTCAACGGCCCCGCCGAAGGTGAGATTGCCAGCATCGCCGTCGAGGAACAGGAAGCGGCCATGCTGCAGGTCAAGACGGTGCAAGAGGCGACCGACGACCTTGAGTCGCGTGTCAACGCCGTCCTCGAACGCTCCCGCGAAGAGCTGCTCGGATAGCGAACATCGAGGAGTGAGTGGAGTGAAGAAAGGAGAGAGAAAAGAGAGGGGCTGACTCCTCTTTTCTCTCTTCCTCGCAGTCTGGAGAGAGTCGTATGAGCGCTGTAACGACACCTGCGCGCGGTGGTTTGCGCGGATTCCTGGGGAGTAACCGGGGCCGGGAGGCGATCGAAGCCTATATTCTCATCCTGCCCACCATCCTCGGGCTGATCGTCTTTACCGCCAGCCCCGTGCTGGCCTCGCTCTATTACAGCTTTACCCGCTGGAACCTGCTGAGCACGCCCAAGTGGCAGGCCTTCGACAACTATATCGAACTCCTGACCGAAGATCCGCTCTTCTGGATCACGATCAAGAACACGGGCTACTACGTATTGGGGACCGTCCCCACAGGAACCGTACTCGCCCTCTTGCTGGCGATCGCGCTCAATCAGAAGATCCGGTTCGTGGCCGTCTTCCGCACCATCTACTTCCTGCCCGTTGTCTCCTCGGTGGTCGCCATTTCGGTGCTCTGGCTCTGGCTCTACCAGTCAGACTTCGGTCTCGTCAATGAGATTCTGCGCTTTTTGGGTTTCCGCGGCGTGCGCTGGCTGAGCAGCGTCACCTGGGCGATGCCGGCCATCATCATCATGAGCATCTGGCATGGTCTGGGCTACAACATCGTCATCTTCATCGCTGGCCTTCAGGGCATTCCCCAGGACTACTACGAAGCCGCCACCGTCGACGGCGCCAACGCCTGGCATAAATTCATCAACATCACCATCCCCCTGCTCTCGCCCGTCACCTTCTTCGTCCTCACCCTGTCCGTGATCAACTCCTTCCAGGTCTTCGCCCAGGCCTATGTGATGACCAGGGGCGGCCCGGTCAACGCCACCAAGACCATCGTCTACTATCTTTTCCAACAGGGGTTTGAGAACTTCCACATGGGGTACGCCTCCGCGCTGGCCTATGTACTCTTCGTTATCATCGTCAGCCTGACGCTGTTCCAGTTCTGGTTCCAGAGACGCTGGGTCCATTACGAACTCTGAGGTAGAACCACCATGAGCGCACAAGACGCAACCCCCATCGGTGAGGCCCGCACCACGGCGATACCCGGCGCCTCTGCTGCCGCATCCGAAGGCCTGACCTCCTACAGAGTCCTTCACATCACGTGGCGCGTGCTGCTCTATGCCGTTCTTACCCTCGTTGGCGCCACAATGCTCCTTCCTCTGCTGTGGATGATCTCCACCTCGCTTAAGGAGCCGGGCGAAGTGCTGCTGCTCCCGCCGAAGTGGATCTCGATTCCGCCGCAGTGGGGGAACTACCCCAGGCTTTTCGACGTGCTGCCCTTTGATCTCTTCTTGATCAACAGCATCAAGATCGCGGTGTTTGCCACGGTCGGCGCCCTCTTGAGCTGCTCGATGGCCGCCTTCGCCTTCGCGCGCATGCGCTTCCCGGGCAAAAACATCATCTTCGCCATCATCCTCGCCACGATCATGATCCCCTTCCACGTCACCCTCATTCCCCTCTTCAAGCTCTATCGCGACATCGGCTGGCTCAGCACACACCTGCCGCTTACCGTGCCGTTCTTCTTCGGCACCGCCTTTGGCATCTTCCTCATGCGCCAGTTCTATCTCACCATTCCCCAGGAAATGGTGGAGGCGGCGCGCATCGACGGCTGCAGTTTTATTCAGATCTACTACCGTATCTTCCTGCCGCTCTCCAAGCCGGGCCTGGCCACGTTGGGCATCTTCACCTTCCTCGGCTCCTGGAACAACCTCATGGGCCCGTTGATCTTCCTCACCAAGGTCGAGACCATGACCATCACCCTCGGGCTGACCCTGCTGACCAACCAGTCGGGTGGACGCTGGGAATTGATTCAGGCCGGCGCCGTCATCAGCATCCTGCCGATTGTCGTCATGTTCTTCATCGGCCAGGAACACTTCATCCAGGGCATCGCGCGTACCGGAATCAAGGGGTAGGTCGGTGGCGTACGGCCGCTTTCTGACGACCGACCCCCGGCGGCTGCAGCCATGATCCGCATCGGCCTGATCGGCTGCGGTGGCATGGGCCAGTCCCACCGCGCCGCCTTCGAGAAACTGCAGGGCCGCGCCCTCTTCACCGCCGCGGTCGACCCGGACCTGCCGCGCGCCCAAGCGACCGCCGACCTGATGCGCTGCGACACCGTCGCCGCCGACTACCGCCAGGTCCTCGACCATATCGACGCCGCCATCCTCGCCGTGCCCCACCACCTCCACCATCCCATCGGCATCGACCTGCTGCGCCGCGGCAAACATCTGCTGATGGAGAAACCGCTGGCCAACTCGGAAGCCGAATGTCTGGACCTGATCGAGACCGCCGAGCAGGCCAACCGCACCCTGATGGTCGCCTACTGCATGCGCTTTCACCCGATCGTCGTCGAGATGGAGCGCCTGCTCAAGGCCAGAACCTACGGCGACCTCTTCCAGCTTTCGATCTGGACCGAGCAGCATACGCAGGGCGAGCCGGGCAGTTGGATGCACCGTAAAGAGACGCTCGGCGGCGGCCAGCTCTTCAGCCACGGCTGCCACTATATCGACATCCTGCTCGCCTGGATGGGGCAGCCCGTCTCCGGCACCCATATCGGCACCAACTTCGGCACGCCCTGGATGGAGGGCGAGGGCACATCCAACGTCTCCCTCAAATTCGCCACCGGCGCGCTCGGCTACCATTTCGGCACATGGGGCGCCAAGGGCACGCGCCTCAAATACTCATTCCACGCCCACTGCACCGAGGGCATGTTGGAAGGACAGATCAGCCAGGGGAAACTGTTCCTTCACCGGGGCGCGCTCGAAGCTGAGAAAGGCAGCGAGCAGTTGTTGTTCCAGGCACCCGTGGGCAAGCATCTCGAGAACGAGCTGATCCACTTCGTCGACTGCCTGGAGCACGCCCGCCGCCCCCTCACCGACGCCCGCCGCAGCCTGCAAAGCCTGCGCGTCATCTGGAAGCTCTACGAAGCCGAAGCACAGGGCGTGGTCGCCGACCTGCGCGCCATCGGCAACGGGTGAGATGCAGCTTCATATGAAGAATATGCACGAAGACAGGGCTCTGAACTAGACGAGCGTTATCGACTGGACCGGCAGTGACTTCGCTTCGAGCGTTGACAGATTGGCAACTTTACTGGCATGGTCGATATCGATGCCGACAAGTTGGCCGCTCTCATCGAAATCCAAAATGACGCCCGGGGCGACCTCTGTTGAATCCGTACTCGGTCTTTCAGAGAGGTCAATATAGAGGGAATCCGTGTCAGGATAATAATGGAACTTCATAGGGCTATCAGAGTGTACTACAGGACTGAATTCGGATAAACTCGTACAGGGGCAACTACTAAGCCATAGCCATTCCGCGATCAACACAGGGGCAGGGGAAGCGACCTCTCTGACGACTGGCCACTAACCACTGACCACCGCTCTTCTGGGCGGTCGGGCCTATTCGGCCCTCCCTTGTGCGGGGGCTCCGCCCCCGCAACGCCCCCGGTCCTGTCCGCGCCGTAGCGAGTGTGTGGCTAATATGAAGTTGCCGTCTCGCGGCGGCCGGGCTTCCACCCCCCCCACCCCGCGTCTTGGCACATTCCGAGTACGTGCCAGCGCAGGCAACACAGGCGAGGCAACTCCCATATATACCCAACGTTCACCGCTATGACAATCGCTAGCCCGCTACAGAAATACTGACGGTACATTCCGCCCAGACAGACCGCACACAGAACACACAGAACACACACAGAACATGGCTTAGTAGTTACGTACAGGGTAAAATAATAGACAGATCCAGAACAAAGGTGCAGATATGACGACACCAACATATCGTTTCGCAGTCATCGGCCTCGGCCGCCGCGGACGCTACCACATGGAGAGCCTCGAAGCGATGGAGGAAGCGACCGTTCGCTGCGTCGCCGTGGCCGACCCGCGCGACCCCACCGCCGAAGAAGAGGAACGCTTCGGCCCCTCCTTCTACAAGGACTACCGCCAGATGCTGGCCGGTACGCCCGACCTCGACTTCGTACTCGTCGGCAGCTACGCCGTCGACCATGTAGAACATGCGCTGGCCGCGCTGCAACGCGGCATTCCCGTCTTCCTCGAGAAGGCTGTGGCCTTCACCTGGGAGCAAACCGTAGAGCTGTATCAAGAGGTGGTCCGCAATCACTATCCCCTCTTCATCGGCTTCAACCTGCGCCGCTTTCCCGCCACGCTCGCCATGAAGCGCATCATCGACGAGGGCAGCCTCGGCCGTATCCAGAGCGTGCTCGGCCACGTCAACACCGGCAACCGCTGGTCGCAGGGCGTCTGGTCGCATTTCAGAACGCCGCCCTCCTCCACCCTGGTCGAAGGCAAGCTCACCCACGACACCGACACCATCCAGCACTGCCTCGGCGCAGAGGTCGTGGACTGCACCGCCACGATCACGCGCAACATCTGGACCGAAGGCGACGACCGGCCCATGACCGCCGGCGACTCCTGCTCCATCTCCGGCCTGCTCTCCAACGGCATCCTCTACACGCTCCATCTCACCACCTCCGGGCCGGACTACGAGCGGCGCTACATTGTCAATGGTACGGAAGGACAGTTGGAAGTCGTGATGCACAGCAGGCGCGCAGGCCAGACACCCGCGGCGGTGACGCTCTGGCGCAACGACGAGGAGCCGCAAGCCATCGAGCTGCCGCCGGCCGTCGGCGGACACGGCGGCGCCGACTTCCGCATCCACCGCGACTTCGTCGCCTGGCTCCAGTCCAACCCGGCAGGCCCCTACGACCCGCGCTCCATCCTGACCGGCATGATCATCCCCTTCGCCGCGCAGGAATCCATGGCGACCGGCCGCCGCATCGACTGCGCCGCGCGCCTGCGCCAAGCCACCTCCGGCGTGGGCTAAGAAACAAGCAGAGAGGCGTGAGAAGCGGGCGAGAAGCTCTCACTCCTCTCTGCTCTTCACTCACTCCTCTCCTTTGAAGGGAGTTTCCTTATGCGCAACTATCGCGTAGGAGTTGTCGGGCTGTACCGCGGTCTCGGCCCTGCGCGCGTCTTCGACCTCATGCCCGACTGCGACGTGGTCGCCGGCTGCGATATCGACGCCGGCGCCCTGGAACGGTTCGGCGCACTCTTCCCCCAGGCCCGCCAGTACAGCGCATACGACGACATGCTGGCGCACGGGCTGGACATCGTCTTCGTCGCCTCGCCGGTCCCCCTGCACTGCCAGCACACCGTGGCCGCGCTCGAGGCCGGCTGCCACGTCCTGCAGGAAGTCACCCTCGCCGCCAACATCGATGAATGCCGCCAGATTCTCGCCGCGGTGCAGGCGCATCCGCGCCAGAACTTCATGCTGGCCGAGAACTGCTGCTACTGGGCCCATATTCTGAGCTGGCGGGAGATGTGGGGCCAGGGCCTGCTGGGCGACTTCATGTACGCCGAGGCCGAGTACATCCACGACACGCGCCATCTGCTGCGCCAGGCCGACGGCTCACCCACCTGGCGCGCCTCAATGCCGCCCATTCACTACTGCACCCACAGCCTCGGCCCGCTGCTCAAAGTGACGGGCGAACGCTGCGTCGCCGCCAGCGGCATGAGCGTCACCACCGGTACCGGGGACCTGCCCGTCCGCGTAAAGTCCGGCACCGAAGTGGCGATTCTGCAGACGGCCAGCGGCGGCGTGATCAAAATCCTGGTCGCCTTCGGCATCACCCGCGAGCCGATGTTCCACTACTACTCAATCTACGGCACCGACGGCGTCCTCGAGACCTCGCGCCCGCCGACCAGCCCGCTGCAGACCAACGCATGGCTGGATTCGGTGCCGCATCTGAACAACATGATCGAGATGCCGATCACAGAGAATGTCACCGACGCTCCACCCGAAGCGACGCAGGGCGGCCACGGCACCGCCGAGTACATGATGATCCAGGACTTCGTCGCCTGCATCCGCGACGACACCCCGCCCCCGCTCGACATCCACGCCGCGCTCCGAATGGCGCTCCCCGGCATGTGCGCGCATGAAAGTGCGCTGCAAGGCGGGCAGATGGTGGAGATTCCGGATTGGTAGACATGGTAGAATAGCAGAGGCAAACTTTGGGCATTTGTATGGAGGCGGTTACGGAGGTGACGACATGAGCGACCCGATCCCCGTTAATCCCGATGTGTTACGCTGGGCGCGTGACAGCATGCGACTCTCGCTGGAAGAGGTGGCGGGGCGCATGAACAAAAGAGTGTCGGATATCGAGGCCTGGGAGCGCGGCGACGAGTCTCCGACCTATATCCAGTTGGAAAGACTCGCTTATGATATCTATAAGCGTCCGGTCGCTCTATTCTTCTTTCCCGAAGTCCCGGATGAAGATGCCGTTGAGCAATCGTTTCGTACTCTGCCGGAGCAGGAACTGCAGCGTATGCCCCCGCGTATCCTTTTTCTGCTGCGCAGGGCCAGAGTGTTTCAACTGAACCTTGCTGAACTGTATGAAGGAGTGAATCCGGCAAACCGCCAGATACTGCGCGACTTGAACTTCGCGCCCTCTGTTGAAGTAAGCGAAATGGCGGACCAGGTCCGGGCCTATCTGGGCATCGATCTGACTGAACAACAGAGTTGGGACGATGCGGATGATGCGCTCAAGCGCTGGCGAACGGTACTAGAGGATCACGGTGTCTTTGTATTTAAGGATGGCTTCAATCCACCGGGCAAGAAGAAGGTGGACAGCGTGGAAAGCACTTTTTCCGGCTTCTGCCTGTACGACACGGATTTTCCCGTCATCTACGTCAACAACAACAAGGCAAAAAACCGGCAGATCTTCACCCTGTTCCATGAGTTGGCACACCTGTTGATGCACACCGGCGGGGTGGATACGCGACAGGACGACTATATTGAATATCTGACCGGTGACAACAGACGCATAGAGATACTCTGCAATCAGTTCGCCGCCCAGTTTTTGGTCCCTTCTGAGGATTTTCAAGCGCGGCTGGCTGGCGAGCCTATTCATGATGGCGCGATCGGAGACTGGGCCGTATTGTATGGTGTGAGCCGGGAGACCATTCTGCGGCGGTTGCTGGACTGGGGCCGAGTTAGCCAGCAGGAGTACGAAGAGAAGACGCGGCAATGGCGGAGTCAGCGAATAGAAAACAGCGGCGCCGGTGGTGATTATTATCTGACTCGGGGTGCCTACCTGGGCGAAAAATATATCGAGACCGTCTTCAGCAGTTACCACAAGGGGCGTATATCGATAGAACAGGCCGCTGACTATCTGGATGTGAAACCGAGGAGCGTCCCTGGAATGGAAGAGTGGCTGTTCAAGCAGGGGACGGCCGCGTGACAGTTTATGTGTTCGATAGTGGTCCGCTGATTGATCTTTTCCGTCACTATTATCGCGAACGCTTTCCTTCTCTTTGGAATAATTTCGATGGAATGGTTGAGAACGGTCGCATAACTTCGACGCGAGAGGTCAGTAATGAGGTGGAGGGGTATGGTGACGACCTGGCGGAATGGGCCAAACAGAATCGGAGAAAAGTATTCGTAACGCCAACTGTTACGGAATTAGAAGCCGTCAGGGATATATTCAGTGTCGATCATTTTCAGGACATGATTCGAAAAAAGGAACGTATGCGGGGAAGGCCGGTCGCAGATCCTTTCGTCATAGCACGGGCCCAATGCCTGGATAACGGTTGTGTAGTAACGACCGAGAGACATACGCCCAACGCTCCGAAGATTCCGAATGTGTGTGAATACTTCGGGGTCGACTGGACAGATCTTGAAGGATTTATGGAACGTGAGCAGTGGCGCTTCTGAGAGTTGAATCATTGTCTCCCTGACATGTCACACCTAAAAAGCGCCCGCCTCCCATCAACTAAAAACTAGAAACTGAAAACTAGGAACTGCTGTACTGACTCCGCACCTCGGCCGTGATCTGGTCCATCGCCAGGATCATGTAGCCGCAGTCGTCGCCCACCTGTAACCACTGCACACCGCGTTTCGCCATACCAAGCGCAAAGCGTGCATCAGGCGCCATCCCGGCCCCCACAAACAGGCCAGCAGCCCGCGTGCGGGCGATGATGCTGTCCACCGCCTCGATCACGGTCGGATGTTCCACGTCGCCCAGCAGCCCCAATGACGCCGAGAGGTCCCAAGGCCCCAGCGCGATCGAGTCCAGCCCTTCGATGGCCAGGATATCGTCCAGCGCGGCGAAAGCCTCTGCGTTTTCGATCTGGACGGCCACGAAGATCTCCCGGTTGGCCCGCTCGGTGTAGGCGTTGCCGCCGTCGCGCCCGTAGTTGGCGGGCACGCGCGGCCCATAGCCGCGCTCGCCCAGGGGTGGGTAGCGGCAGCTGTTGACCACATCCTGTACCTCAGCCGCCGAGCGCACCTGCGGCACGATGATGCCGTCCGCGCCCGCGTCCAGCACCGGCTTGATGAAAGGTGTGCCGCTTCCGGGCACACGCACAAGCGCCGGTCTGCTGCGCGCCTTCGCCGCCAGGAAATGCCCGCCCAGCGCCTCCGCGCTCATCATGCTGTGTTCCATGTCGATCCAGAAAAAATCGACCGAATCGCCGAGCGCGTCGGTCGCGTGCGGGTCGGTCAGCGTGATCGACGCGCCGATACAGATATCGCCCGCCGCCATCTTGGCGCGGAAGGTTGCTACCGGTGAGGGTTGGGTCTCGTTTGTCATGGTCACCTGCGTTCGGAGTGGTGGTTGGATGGCGCGGCGGTTCTGACGCGCTGCGCAGGTGCAGTGTTTACCAATTCAGACCAAACGGCAAACTGGAACTGCTGAGGAGAGAGTCAAGAGGAGAGAGGAGTGAGAGCACTCTGCTTGCTTCTCGATCATACCGCCTGCGGCCGGTAGCGCTCGACCTTGATCTGATCTTCGTTTCGGCGCGCCTGCGCCAGATCATAGGCGGTTTGTCGCTTCAGCCAGAACCCGGCGTTCGACCATCCGGCCTTCTCCAGGCGAATAGCCATCTCCGCTGAAATGCCCTCGTGGCCGTTCAGTACCCTTGAAAGTGTATGACGGGCCACGCCCAACACCTTTGCCGCATCAGTGACATTGAGGCCAAGCGGGTCCAGACAGTTTTCCTTTATACTGCTGCCAGGATGCGGTGGATTCTTCATAGCCATGGTTGTCAGCTCGCGTCAGTGATAGTCAATCAGGTCGTCTGATTCTGCTTTGAGGAAGCGGTGGTTACCACCTAGCAAATTCCTATAGAGTACACTGCATGGCGGATCGGCTGCCAAGTTTATTTTACCACTCCCCCGCCGTCCCGTGATATGATTTGCCGCACCGGCAGGCGGTATGGACTTGGAGTAGCGCAATGATCACCTCAGTTCGACTTGTCAATTTCAAGAACTTCGCTGACGAAACGCTGCGCGTCGGCCCGTTCACCGTTATCGTCGGCGCCAACGCCACCGGCAAGAGCAACATCCGCGACGCGTTCCGTTTCCTGCACGGCACCGGTCGCGGCTATACGCTGGCGGAAATTTTCGGCGAGAAATACGGTTCCGGCGGCCAAGTCGAATGGGCTGGCGTGCGCGGCGCAATGAATGAAATTATCCGCTTCGGCCAGTCTGCGTTTTCGCTTCAGGTCAAAGTGGCGGATCTAACCTATACGATCGATGTCGGCAGGGATGAGAACAAGAACGGGGCCTTTCAGGTGACAGCAGAAAGCCTAAAGCTTCCGGCAACAAGCATCTATTCGACCCGAACAGATCCTGGAGACCCCCCTCTTCTTCGCCTGGGCGAAGGGCAACAGCTTCTTTACAAGGTAAAAGGCGCTTCAAAGAGGAGTAACCGTAACGGCGTTGAGTTGAGGACAGACAAACCAGGGTTGAACCAGATTTCTGGGGCAAAGGCTCTCTCGGACGAGCACAGTTCCTCTGTTCAAAATATCACACGAAGCTTATCCAGTATGCGTTTCCTGGACTTAGCGCCAAGCCGCATGCGGGAGCCTTCTTTTCCCGGTCAGATCGTGCTGGGCGATGGTGGCGAGCATCTGCCGACAGTGCTGCAGGCGATCTGCGAAGACACACAGCGCAAGGAGACGCTGGTCGAATGGATACGTGAGTTGACGTCAATGGATGTGCGGGACTTCGAATTTCCGACCGACCCATCCGGCAGGGTGCATCTCGTCTTTCTGGAAGCGCACGACAGAAGAGTGTCTGCCTACGCCGCGTCGGACGGCACGCTGCGATTCCTGGCCATGCTGGCTGTGCTGCTGGGACCGGAGCCCAATGGTCTTTACTTCTTTGAGGAGATCGACAACGGTATCCATCCCGCGCGGCAGTGGCTACTGTTGGAACTGATCGAAAAGCAGACCGCAAAGCAGGGGATTCAGGTCATCACCACCACCCATTCGCCAGATCTGTTGACGTTGATGAACGACGGGACGTTCAAGAACACTTCCGTGGTCTGTTGCCTTGAAGATGCGGACGACGCCATCATTCGTCCTGTTGCCGAACTGCCGCGGGCAGGGGAGTTGCGCAAGTCCCAAGGGCTGAACAATCTCCTAAGCGGGGGCTGGATGGAGGACGCTCTTGCCTTTACCGAGGGGTATGACGAAAAGGTGGGGATGTGAGGGGCCTCATCATTCCGGAAGATTTCGAAAAGGACCAGTACATTCTGAAACCGATTTTCCAGCGGCTCTTCCAGTCCGCCTGCAAGCCCAGAGCCCGCGTTCGAGTGTGCCAAAACCCACGTCTGCGCGGCATCGCTCAAGCACTGAATGCGGAACGTATGTTGGAAATCGTAGAGCGATACAGAGGAATGACGGATATTCTCATACATTGCGTCGATCGCGACGGCGAAGTAGGCAGGCGTCACAGAATCGATCAGTTGGAATCGCTATGCAGTGCCGCAACCGTATTCTTGGCCGCGAACGCATGGGAAGAGATCGAAACGTGGATCCTGGCGGGCGTCGATCTGCCCAGTGAATGGCGCTGGGCGGATGTCCGTGCCGAGGTCCATGTCAAGGAACTGTAATTTGAGCCGCTTGCCGCCCAGCGCGGCCTAGCCTACAGACCAGACGGAGGGCGTAAGCCGTTGGCGGCAGAAGCAGCGCGCCGCATTGATGCCATCCGGCAGAAATGCCCTGAAGACTTTGATCACCTCGCCCTGCGTCTCTCAGAAGTGAGTGGATAGCGATTACCAACCATTTCCCAATTCAGCAAATCTCACCGATACATCACATCCCGCACCAGGAGCACCCAATGCCCGAACCCTCCATCAAAACGACCGTCGTCGGCAGCTACCCGCTACCGGCCTGGCTGGCCGCCTATCCGTCCGTCCCCAATCTGCGCGACGCCATTCTCGTCGTCCTTAAGACGCAGGAGCTGGCCGGGCTGGATGTGATCTCCGATGGCGAGTTGACCCGCTTCGATGTCAACCATCCCGAGACGAACGGGATGATCGAATATTTCGTACAGCCGATGTCCGGCATCTCCAGCCGGATGGGCCGCAAGGACGTGGACGATTTTCGCGCCCAGCAGGGCATGGGCTTCCGCACGCAGCCGGCCGCCGTGGTCGAAGGTCCGATCGGCGAAGGTGAGCTGGACCTGCCTTCAAGCTGGCAGATGGTGAAGGAACTGACCGCGAGTCCGCTCAAGTTCACCGTGACCGCGCCCTACATGCTGGCGAAAACACTGCTGGACCGCCACTACAGCGACCTGCCCAGCCTGACCATGGCCATCGCCGAGGTGCTGCGCCGCCAGGTCGAAGCGATCGACGCGCCGGTCCTGCAGGTGGATGAGGCCAACCTCACCGGCAATCCCGAGGACGCTGTCTGGGCGCACGAGCCGATCAACCATGTGCTCGACGGCGCCCGCGGCGAACGCGCGCTGCACCTCTGCTTCGGCAACTACGGCGGCCAGAGCATCCAGAGCGGCTTCTGGGCCAGCCTGCTCGGCTTCCTCAATAAACTGCACGTGGACCACCTTGTGCTGGAGTTCGCCCGCCGCGGCTATGATGAGCTGGAGGTCTTCACCGACCTGCGTGAGGGTATCGCCCTGGGGATCGGCGTCGTCGACATCAAGGACAACGAAGTGGAGAGCCCGGACGTGATCGCGGGGCGCATTCAGCACGCGGTCGATCTGCTGGGCGAGGAGCGGGTCAAGTGGGTCCACCCCGACTGTGGCTTCTGGATGCTGCCGCGCTCGGTCGCCGACCGCAAGATGCAGACGCTGGTGGCAGGCAGGGATCTGTTTCTGGGGCAAACAGCGGGGTAGGACTTACTGCTAAACCAGATCGGTGATTTGGCAGTCGTCTCTTTCCAGCGCCTCTGGACTCAATGCCACACCCAACCCTGGCCTTTGAGGCGGTTGCATCCGCCCATTCTCCACCCCGAAGGGATGATCGACCAGCTCCAGGTAGAACCCCAGGGTAAACGCGCGCACGATCTCCTGCATCCACGTATTGGTGGCGTGGGCGGCCAGGTGCAGGGAGGCCGCCAGCGTTACCGGGCCGGTGCAGTCGTGGAAGATCACACCCATGTTGTTGGTCTCGGCCATGTCCGCCGTTTTGCGACATTCGGTGATGCCGCCCGCCCAGGTCACATCCGTCATCACCACGTCACAGGCATCTGCGCGTAACATCTCCTCGACCGCGTAGCGATTCATCAGCAGTTCCGACGCACAGATGGGGGTGCGCGTCGAACTGCGCAGCTTGGCCAGCGTGCGCGGGTTGTCAGGCTTCATCAAATCCTCGAGCAGGACCGGCTTGTAGGGTTCGAGAGCCTCCGCGATGCGGCGGGCGGGCTGGAGAGCCCAATAGCCGTGCCCTTCCAGGATAATATCCATCTCCAGGCCCACCGCGTCCCGCACCTGCTTCCACGGACGTAAACCTTCGTCGATCTCCGCGAACGAGATCGTCTGGCCGTGATTGGCGAGTGCGAAGCGATCGAAGGGCCAGATCTTCATGGCGCGGATTCCCATATCGAGCAGTGAGCGGGCCAGTTCGCCGGCATCGCCGCCGGGCTGCCAGGCCTCGAAGTCCTGATACGTGCCGGTTGCAGCGGTGTTCACTTTGCGGGATATATCCGGAGGTTTCTGCCCGTAACCTGCAGAGGCGCAGGTGTTGTAGACCGGCACGCCCTCCGGATTGCTCGTCCCGCCCAGAAGCTGCCAGATCGGTTGGCCCAACTCCTGGCCCAGAATATCCCAGAGCGCCACGTCCACCGCCGAGAGGCAGCGCATCTCCAGCCCCCTATTGCCGTAGATGTGGGAGTTCTCGTACGCCCGGCGCCAGAACGCCTCAATCTGGCGCGGGTCGCTCTCCAGCAGCAGCGGCGTCAATACCTCACCGATATAAGCCGTCACAGAGCGGGGCGTGTAGTAGGTCTCTCCCAGGCCGACGATCCCGCTGTCCGTCGTCAGTTCAAGGAAGGTGATGTTGGCGAAGGGAGCGAAGTGGACGGTTCGAACGCCGGTGATCTTCACGATGGACCTCTGCAGGCAGATGGTGGGCCAGCACAAGGCAAGCGCTTCAGGGAGAACTATACAGCAGTTGAGCAAGTTGCAAAAGGGCTGTCCGGACCGTGAAAAACGGTTTGACAAGGTGGGCCTTAGATATAATAATATGTGGACAATACACGATGTAGCGAGGCATGGTTCGCTGCATCGTGCCAAAAGCTGTGTTCCTATGCGCAGGCGAGGATGCTGCACCGGAAGCGGCGTGTGCGCTGGCGGAGCATGGTGATCATCTCCAGAAAGCCCCAACGAGTTTACCTATGACCTACGCTGACATTCAGAAACCCGCGCTGCCGTACCGCTATGAATTTGGCCTCGATGAGTTGGAGGCTGCCCAGGCATGTGTCGACGCCCATGGGTTCGCCGTGGTCAAGCAGGTACTGTCCGCCGAGCTGGTTAAGGAGCTTCAGGAATCGGTTCTACAGGTTATTGACCCGGACGGGGCACTGGGCCACGGCGAGAGCTACACCCACACTACCTTTGTCGAACACTCCCCTGCACTGTGGAAACTGCTCGACTACGAGCCCTATCTGCGGGTCCAGCGGCTCTTCTGCCAGGCGGACGAGCTGACCATCCACCGCTCAGCCGCGATTCTGCGCAATCCCGGGTCGTCTCCACTCACGTGGCACTCTGACTGGCACGGCTTCAGTCAAGGCCCCCCGCAAAACGCCGGCGATGTCCTGAACCGGGGTCACTGGCCCTCGGGCCGCTGGTTCTACCTCACAGGCTCCTATCCTGAACACGGAGGCCTCGCCGTGATTGAAGATTCCCACGTGGAAGATTGGGCGGGGCCGGAAGGCTTTGCGCTGACCCCGGACAAACGCTCATTTCACCCGCAGGGGAGTGAACCAAAAGGCTATGTCGGCTTCGACGTGCCGGGTATTGTGCCCCTGTTCACGGAGCCGGGCGATCAGATCATCTTCGCCGCACGCACCTATCACGCCGCTTTCTCCAACCGGACCGACCAAGTGCGGCTTTCCTGCGGCCTCGGTCTCCGCCCGCGCAGCTACCGCATTGAGGCGCCGTGGCCGCTCCCTGAATCAGCGCAGGCGTTCATCAAGGCGCTGCCTGCACGGCATCAGCACTTTGTAGAAAACTATGTCGGTATCGATACGGAATGGCGCGGTCAGGAGATGACCGCATGAGTAAGGCATGACAGATTTCGGACAGCGACTTGCGTCGACTTAGGACCGTTGGCGCTCAGCCCCTCGGAAGCATTTGACCAGAGTACGTGTTGTTGCATGCGCTTCGATCATTACCAGATCAAACTATCAGATCAAAGGAGAAGAGAGCATGAAGCGGAACAACCTGAGTCGACGTGATTTCTTGAAGCTGTCTGCCGTCACGGGCACGGGCGCCCTTCTGGCTGCTTGCGCTGTGCCTGCCGCACCGGCGGGCGGGGGCGGAGAAGCTGCGCCCGCGGCTGTAACCACAACGATTGATTTCTGGGATTTCCCGTACTACTCATCGGCTCTTGGCGAGCCCGGTTCCTGGCAGTGGGAGCGGGCGAACGCCTTTATGGAAGAGAATCCAAGTATTGAGGTAGAGGTGCTTCCCCTGACGTGGGAGCAGGGCAGCAAGGTGACAACGGCCCTCGCGGCCGGTTCGCCCCCGGATGTTGTCGGCGGCGGCTGGATCCAGCTCGCCCTTTCTGCATTAGAGGTGGGACTGGCTTTGGATCTCACCGATTCGTTGGAAGAGCAGTTGTCCAGCGATATGGTCGAGGGAATGCTCGAACAGTGCTCAATCGATGGCAGAGTGTACATGTTGCCGTACTGGCCGGTGTGCCAGTCCGGGGTTGTCTACCTTGATGGGGTCGAGGAAGCGGGCGCGATGGATACTGCCCCCCAGGCGCCATGCTACGGGTGGAACATCGACCAGTTCAATAGCTGGCTTGAGGCTGTACGGGGGACGCGACCGGACGGCAGCGAGCGCTACGGACTCGGCATCCCTTCCGCCCATTCCACGCCGGCTTTTCATTGGGTGACACTCCTATATTTCCGCTGCTTCGGCGCCCACTTCTGGACCGATGAGACGGAATCGTGCGTCGACATGGCCACGCCGGAGGCGATCAAATGCCTTGCATGGATGCAAGATCTGGCCGCAAACGATCTGATTCCCGATCCGGCAGGGTACACCGGCGACGATAACAACGCCCTCATCGATCAGGGCAACATCCTCATGCAGGTTGGCAACGTGGTACCCGGGGGTGCACGCCGGGAGGGGATGGAACTGGATGAGGAGACCCTGGTCGTCACTGATACCGAGAACGAACGCAGCTGGCGCTTTATCCAGTATCCACACGATGACCCGCACCCCGCCATCGCCTGGGGCGGTGCAAACTACTCCGGCCTGGTGCCCTTCAAGCCCGAGGACCCTGCTGATACGCCAGGACTGTTGAAGTTCCTCCACTGGATGACCAACGACGAAAGCGAAGAATGGCTGGTTAAGTCGGCCGGAATGCTGCCGTTCCGCAAGTCCATTCTGGCGGAAGTCGCCGACGACCCCCTCGTGGTCTATACATCCGAATGTCTGATGCCGAACGCATGGTTCGATGCCAAGCGCAGTACGGAGACCATCGTGGTGCGCTCGATTTTTGAGGAATATTTCCAAGGCGCCTTCTCCGGCATGAGCGCGGAACAGGTGATGCAGGAGATGACCGACGACATCAACACGGCGCTCGAGAGCTGTGCGTAGAACCCCACCATGGATAAGGCCGGTCTCCCGCGACGACACGGCTCGCGGGAGACCCTTTCAGACTCTCAAGAGCGGGGACAGCCATGAACTATGCCAAACGTGAGGAGATGTGGGGCTATATCTTCGTCACACCTTTCCTGGTCCTGTTCCTGGTCTTTGTGCTGGTGCCTACGGTCATGTCCGTCGTGATGGCCGCGCTCGAATGGTACGATCGAAAGCCGGTCTGGGTTGGTATGGACAACATAGACCACGTCCTGAACGACAAGCGTTTCTGGCAATCTGTACGCAACACGTTGACCTACGTAGGCATGTTCACATTCGCTGCCGTCGCACTGGCGCTTGCGGTGGCGATTCGAATTACCAAGTTCCGACATCAGGGCATGCGCCAGGGCCTGCAAAGTGCGTTCTATCTGCCCAGTGTGGTTTCGCTCGTCGCCGTTGCGGTCGTCTGGCGCTACATCTTCAACAATCAGTTCGGTCTGATCAACTACCTGTTGAGTGTGGTCGGAATCGACCCTGTCAACTGGCTGGGGAATCCGCAGACAGCCCTGCCGTCCCTCGTCTTTATGGACTTGGTGACCGGGCTGGGCGTTGGCATTATCATCTTCGTGGCTGCGGTCCTCGGGCTGCCTTCCGAGCTGTTCGATGCAGCCCACATTGACGGCGCCACCGGGTGGCTCGAGACAATATATATCACCATCCCCCTGTTGACCCCGAGCATTCTCTATGTGGCGGTGACGACGATGATCGTGGCAATGCAGCTCTTCGTCTCCGTCTTTTTCCTCACCAAAGGCGGGCCGGTAGGCTCCACGTTGACTCTCGCCTTCCTCACCTACCGTTACGCGTTTATCTTTCTCAAAGTGGGCTACGCATCGGCTGTCGGACTGGCGCTACTTCTGCTCACCCTGGCACTGGCGGTGGTGCTCTTCCGCTGGTTCCGGTCCGTCGTGGAATACTAAAGGAGCCTGGGCGCGCCGTGCTGAAACAACCCACTGTCCCCGACGAGCTTGTCTCGCGTCCAATCCAGA
The DNA here is from genome assembly GCA_011523365.1 of Caldilineaceae bacterium. GTDB lineage: Bacteria > Chloroflexota > Anaerolineae > Caldilineales > Caldilineaceae > Bin5. Next base: position 17,937 of record WTGY01000003.1, on the reverse strand, counting down.
CCGAAAAGCGTTCCTGGCGCAAGGTTTGGGAAAAGATCGGCAGTAACTTCACACTGCTGCTGCTCCTTTTTTGGGCTCTCGTCTCATGGTTTCCCCTCTACTGGATGGTGCTGACCAGCTTTAAGAAAGGCCAGCAGGCGCAGGCTCTGCCCCCCGGGCTATGGTTGAAGGAGCCCACCCTGGAGTCCTATCAGCACGTGCTGAGCTCGACTTTTCCCGTGCTGCGCTGGTTGGCCAATAGCCTCTTCGTCTCCGTCACGGTTACGGTCTTTGGGCTGCTGTTGTGCGCGGCCGCCGGCTACGCCTTCGCGCGCAAGCGCTTTCGAGGACGTGATATCATCTTCTGGATGGTGCTGAGCACGATGATGTTGCCGGGTTTCTCCAGGCTGATCCCGGCCTTCATGCTGACCCTGCTGCTGAATCTGCATGACACCTATTGGGTCATGATCCTGCCCGGGTTGGCGTCACCCTATGCGGTCTTCCTCATCCGCCAGTTCATGTTGACGCTGCCGTCCGAACTGTTCGACCAGGCGCGCATCGACGGCGCCGGCGAAATCCGCCTGTGGTGGCAGATCGCGCTGCCACTGACCAAACCGGCGCTGGCGGCATTGGGGACCTTCACCTTCGTGGCAACCTGGAACGACTTCGTGTGGCCCCTGGCCGTGATCAACGATCTGAAACTGATGCCTATCCAGGTCGGCGTGACCCTGCTACGCGGCATGGAGCGTACGGGTCGCAACGACTACCCCATCGCCATGGCCTCCGGCGTGCTGATGGCCGTGCCGCCGGTCATCATATTCTTCCTGTTCCAACAGTACTTTATCCGCGGCCTGACCATCGGCGCGTTGAAGGGCTAGTGGATGCCGGCGCGACGTCCTCACTCAAAACCATCGCTGCGCCAGGCTTAACCCCAATCAGATTACTCTCATAGTCGTCAGCGGATGCAGCCCCGAGCATCTATTCGGCCCGGTCCAGCACAGCCTGATTGCGGCCTACAGCTTGATGCCGCCCTGTGTCAGGCCTCCCACTCGATCAACACGCCGAGGAAACTGTTCGGGCGCTCAACCAGCATCTCGTATGTCTCTCCAACGTCGTCTGGCTGAATGCGGTGGCTGATCAGCCCCTCGCTCTGCAGCGAGCCGTCCGCGAACAGTTGCAATACCAGATCAAGGTTGCGCTCCCGGGTCCACGGATCTTGCGTCGTGTAGGGATGCCCGGATACGCGAGCATGCGCGCCGATCAGTGAGACGCCTTTGTGGTGAACAGCCCTGTAGAGATCGATTTCGGCTGTGCCGCGGGGACTGCCCAGCAGCACCACGCGCCCGCCGTCGCCTGCCAGGTCCAAGGCCTGCTGTACGACATGGGGATTGCCGGTCGCTTCGATCACGACCTCCGCCATATGTCCACCGGTGATATCGTCCACTGTCTGCCGGACGTCCGACTGCTCCGGATTGAGAGCATGGACACCACTGGCGCCTGCGATCCGCACGCGATTGGGGAGGAGGTCAACCCCGATCACGGGCCGCGCGCCGGACAGGCGAGACAGTTGTGCCGCAAACTGGCCAACCAGCCCCAGACCCAAGACAACCACCGTTTCCCCCAGTGCGACTTTCCCCTGACGCACGCCCACCGCGCTGATACCACCCATCACAGCCAGTGCGCCCTGCTCCAGCGTAACGTCCGGCGGCAAACGCCACATCTGGGTTGTACGTACATCACACAGGGCCCAGTCGCCATGCGATGCGTAGACCACCACACGGTCGCCTTCTGCCCATTCTGTCACCTCGCGGCCGACCGCCTGCACGGCGCCTGCCAGGGCGTAGCCCATATCGATTGGGAACTGCGGCGGGTCCGGCCCTGAGAAGCCGATGTGTGAACCGCTGTACATCGCGAGCTCTGTGCCCGCGCTGATGAGGGAGCAGGCCGACTTGACGACAACCTCATGCGGGGCAGGCACCTCTGGGATTTCGAAGGATTCCCATTCAATCTGGCGAATCGCCTTACAGACCAGGCGTCTGGCTCGCGTCCTGTTCTTCCTCTTGAGCTGCTGTCCGGTCGCCTTCGCTTCGTTCCTCATTCTGTTTTGCCATCCATCCATGTACGCATCGACGATCTGCTGTCACGATTTGCCCATGCATAGTAGGGAATGAAGGTCAGGCCGGCGTCCGGTTGGTCGTACGAGCCGCCGTCTCCTTGTAGAGCAACAACCCCACCGAGAAGGTCCTGCCTGAAATCTGCCCCGAATTCGTTCAGCAACGCTGACTGCCGGTAGTGCCCCAAAAGCTCGAGGCTGTCATCCCTCCCGTTCCCCGGCGGCAACGCAACGTACGGGCCCCACATATCAATGGCGGGATTGTCGGTACTTTCGATGCAATACACAAGGGGTCCGCGACACAGCGCAACCTTGCCCTCATAGTAGCGGGCACGCGGGTCGGCAGTCACGGCAACAACATGCATCGGCAGGTGCAGAGTGACACTGTCACCTTTGCGCCATTCTCTGGTGATGCGGCAGTAGGATCCGGGCGCGATGTCGCCTTCGACAGGTCGTCCATTCACCTGCACAGTTGGGTTGCGGCACCATTCAGGTATTCTCAGGTTCAGATCAAAAGTGGAGAGCCGTTCGGGATCGAGAGTGATGCTTACTTTACCGTCCCATGGAAAGAACGCGTCCTGAGCAAGGCATAGTTCGGTCCCGTCAGCCAGGCGCCAGTCCATCGTGCAACTGTCATACAGGTGGATCCATACGCCATCCTGTGAAGTGCTGAACATATATCCTGGCAATGACGCGATCGTGCGCAGCGCGTTGGGTGAGCAGCAACTGGTGGAGGCTGATGACCAGGGGGTACGCTGCCAGTGGTTGCCGTCTGACGAGAGGGGACACATATAATGGAACTTTCCGCCGTCGGCAGATACGTGCACCAGGAAGCCGTTGTACAGCGTCCTCTCCATCAGGTCGGCGTAACAGGCATCGCCCGTCACGGTCAGCATGCGCCAGTTCCAAGTCGCGTTTCCGATTGCTTCGCATGTCTCCAAACCTGTGCCCAGCAGGAACCGGAAGACGCCCGCATGCAGTTCGAAGGCCTCCTTGCATGTCAGCTCGCAGTTCTCAGAGTCCACGGCCAACTGGCCGGTGAGATGCAGCTTGCCGGTTGTCATGTCACGCCAGATGGCAGTGAGCTTGTCCATGAATTCCTGGTCGCCTGTCTCTGCATAATAGTCGGCGCCGCCGCACATGAGGTATGTCTGACGCACAACGTGCCGGCTCAAGTAGCCGAGGAAATCGGAACCGATGATCGGGGGCTGTCTCAGCAGTGGGGTGAGGAAATGTCTGGCGCCGGCGAGATATCTCTCATTGCCCGTGGTACGGTAGAGTTCGACCAACGCCATTTCGATGACGCTGTGCCCGGCAAAGTTCTCCCCTTGAAACTGTTGGCAGATTGCGTCGGCAACATGCTGCGCGCACGCCAGAAATTCGGTCGATCCAGTAGCGCGGTGGTGTGCAATGGCAGCCTGGATCATATGTCCCGGGTTGCCTAGTCCGTACGATCTCTCGAAACTGTCGCCATAGTAGATAGCCCAGAATGCGTTGTCCTTATGCGCATTGGCAACGCCGGTCACAAACAGGTCGAGCAAGGCGCGTGTGTCGGGATCGTCCCCGGACTGCACGACATACGCGCAAGCTTCCAGCCACTTATGGAAGTTCGCGCGCCAGGAATGGCCGTTGCGCGTGCGGTTCATTCCGGTGGGATTGACCTTGAGCGTTTCCAGGCCGGCCGCGATTCCCACCTTGTCGCCCGCCGCGTAGGCCCTGAACGGCGCGGTCTGGTCGTCTACGTCCAGCCAGGCCAGGAACGACGGGATGCCATTCGTCCGGTTGGCATGCATGCGCGTTTTCCAGAACCCATCGCGCATGGTAACGGCCTGCACCGGGACAGGTTTGAGGGGGGCAAAAGGGCTGGCGACGGTGGACACTACGCCGGCCTCCTGCCAATGTGGGATGTGTCGACTGTTGGTCATGCAAACCTCCTCCCTGGGAACGTGCGCATCCTGTCAGCACGCGGACGCCTCGCCCGCCCCGACGCGATACGCAATTTGGAACCTCACTCCATCTGGACCTCCGTCGCGCCGGCGGCGAGGAACGGGCCGAGCGTTTCACCCCGCAGCAGCTTGTCCAAATCGTCCAGGAACTCCAGATAGGTGCCCTGCCAGCCAAAGTGGTCCCAGAACCAGCCGTCATACGGCGATCCGGCCGTGGCCTCGCCCTTCGGAACGTCGGCATAGCGGGCGCGCATTGCCTCGATCTTCTCCGCCTGCAGCCGCCCCAGTTTGTAGTCCAGGTACAGTTCGAAACAGTCCACAAAGATGCGCACGTCGTTCACGTTGGCTTCAAGCAGCCCGGCGACGTGAGCGAAGGAAGTCGGGTCAATCTTGCCATCCAGCTGCCGCCACGCCGTCAGCACGTTTTCCATGTGAGCGATGGACGGCCTCTTCTCGGCCATCAGCTCGTCGGCATAGGCGGCGGTCAGCGGCACGCGGTTGAAGATAAGCTGGTAGCGCGGATCGTTGCGCAGCGCTTCGCCCTCCTCCTCGGGATAGGCGTCGAGAGGCAACGCCAGCCCGAGGACGTCTTCGCCCACGCGATCCATGCCCGGATGCAGGTAGTCGGTCCAGATTCGCCACGGACCGTTGAGGCGAGTGTCCAGGTAGCTGTAGCGCGCTACGTAACTGTGACACTGGGTCAAGCCGCTGCGGCTGAAAAGAGCGCCGATGGTGGCGGGATAGGTCTCGCGCAGGCCGGGAAGGAACGCGCGCGACTCCGTGCCGTACTCCATCGTCAGCCACTCGGACAGGATGTCGTCTGGATCGAGGTAGGGGTTCCAGCACAGCTTGCCGTAGGCGTACCAGTTGGAGAGGTTGAGCGGATGGTCTATGTGTTCGGGATGGATCCCCAGATTGGCGTCAAACCCGTCACAGTTTTTGTCGGCTGCCTTGAGGAACTCTTCCTGCCAGCGGTGGGCCATGGAGCAAGGCAGGAAGTTCAGCCCGGCCGTATCGCCCACCAGCGCAAGCTCGAACACGTAAGGGGACCGCTCGCCCGGTCGGTTGCCGATGTGGCGCCAGATCGGGTGCGGCGGATAGGGCGGACGAAAGTCCCAGTACAGGTGGCAGGGCGCGATGCGCACATTCGCTGGAAGCTCATCCCCCCAGTCCCCGAACAGCTCTGTTTCGGATTTGGCGTAGGCGGCCTGGTCGGTGACCGCAGGCCAGAGCAGCTCTCCGCCGATGGTGGCCAGCGCCTCGCTGACTAGACGCATGCCGGCCAGAACGCGCTCGCGAACCGGCAGCGCGCGACAGCGCTCGCAGTCGTCCTCGTGCGGGCCTGGCGCGTTCTCGCCGGCGCCCCAGACGATGGCATTGCGGACCGACGGCATGGTGTCGGCCAGACGGGCGGCGAAATCGTGCCACTGCGCGCGGACGGCATCGGAAAAGGGACAGACGTCTTCATAGTTCCCGTTTTCGTCCGGCTCGGCATAGTGGAGGGACAGACCGACCGTTACGCCGAAGCGGTCCATAAAACGGGCGAACTGCTCGACCGGCTCGGCGTGGGAAAGCCAGCGTTCGAACTGTGAGCCCCTGGCCGCGTACTGAGCGAACAGGCCGAGGTTGTTGACGCGCATTGCCAGCAGCCGCCGGGCGAGGTCCAGGTACTCCGGGCACTCTTCCGGGCGCAGCATCTTTTCGTAGTCCAGGATGCTTCTGAAAGGTAGACACCAGACCTTGTTCGAAGGCGTTTCCCACATCCGCAGCGCGCGCACCGGGAAATGAGGGCCATCGGTCAGCGCTGTGATGGTCTGGTTGCGCCGGGCGCGGTCGATGCACTCCTGCACGCCATACAGAACGCCCCGCCCATCGCCGCCGGTGATGCGCAAGTCGGCGCCGTCGTTCACCTCGATGCGATAGTGCTCTGGCTTCAAGTCGGTCCCGGCGGTGTCCAACCAGGCCGTGACATTTCCTTGTTCGGAATGAGTCCCGATGGTCGGCCTTATGCCACCCAGCTTTTCGATCCAGCGTGCCAACTCGTCGGCGGCGGTCCGAACGCGTGGACTGGCATCGCGCGGGATTCTGATCGCATCGATCACTGGCATCTGCATGTCTGTGTTTACCTCCTACGATTCTCGCTTCAACTCAAGTGGTCAACCGGTAGGGTTGTATTAAGTGGCTGCGTACGCCCACTGTCCGCGGATCATAGTACGCCAGGCACTAGAGTCATCCTCAAAGATCGCTATATCGGCGTCCTTGCCCGCTGCCAAGCTGCCCTTGCGGTCATCCACGCCCATAACGCGGGCTGGCGTCAGGCTTGCCATACGAATGGCCTCTACCAGTGGAATACCGACGGTGTCCATCAGAATAGGTATCATCTGGTTCAGCATTGTGGTGCTACTCGCAAACGCGGTCCGGTCAAGCAGCATGCCAACGCCGTCGTAAACGCCCCGATTTGTTGACAAAGTACGACACTATCCGTTCACCCGGAAATATCAAACCCAGGCAGTTGTGCCAAAAGCATTCTGGACTATAATACCTCCTTGTGGCTGAGAGATTGCAGCAGAATTCGGCAGAGCAAAAGCCTGCCGAGCCGACTTACACCGGATTTCTGATTGAGGTAAGCTGAGGAAATATTATGACGCAGGAAGACTATAGCCTTACCGAAGAGCAGATCCAGCTTTTTGAAGTTTTCGGCTTCCTGGTCCGGAGAAATCTGTTCAGTCCCGAGGAGATGAATAAGATTAACGAAGAGTTCGATCGTCGCCTCGCATCCATTCTGGAGGAAACCGGTCCTGAAGAGAAACGTATTTTCAACAACTGGGGTAACCGGACCCCGGAAACCCCCTTTATTGCCAGCTTGCTTGAGGACCCGCGTATTTATCTGCCCGCGGAACAGCTGATCGATGAAGATTCCGTTCCCGTCCATTCTAACGCCAACAGCTATGAGAATAATACCGAATGGCATCCGGATTGGAGCGATCCTCATCTGGTGGCAATCAAGAACGTCATGTATCTGCAGCCGACAACCGCTGACCGCGGCGCATTGCGTCTCATTCCCGGGTCGCACAAAAATCCATTACATGAAGAACTTCATAGCATTGGACTGCGCAGTACGTTTGGCCCTGTAAAGGCCCGGTTCTTAGAAGAGTCTGGTCTGAGCGGTGAAGATATTCCCTGCTATGTATTTAATTCGAATCCGGGTGATGTCATTATCTTCAACCAGTTGACCTGGCATGCTGCCTTTGGCGGCTATAGAGACCGCCGCACCTGCACCTTTAATTTCTATGGTGCCCCAAGGACACCCGAAGCGGTAGAGTCGATGCGCAAAGTGGTGGAATACATTCCTGAACTCAAGAAGAACTTGGGAACGGTGGGGTTGCAATATCATCCCTGGTGGCTGGAAAATCCTGAAAATAACCCCAGGCGTGCGCGCTGGATTAGTCGGTTGGAGGAATGGGGTTTCGTGGATGCTTATAATAACTAAGGCTCGTTGACGTTTCAACCAGCCATCCCAACCGTAGGGGCACCCCTTGTGGGTGCCCTGGTTGTTGCCTCCCTTGTGTGCCCTTCGTGTCCCTTTGTGGCCCTCCCTGGAACAAAGAAAGCTGTTCTTCGCGCCCCTGCGCGTGCTGAGAACTGCCTCTGACCCTTCACAAGGGTCTAGCCTTCCAGGTACTGTAGCACCCCATCCCAATCACAATACGTGCCGCCGACCATTTTTTGGGGCTCCGGGCGCGGTATATGCATGTCCGAACCACCGGTCTTGACCAGTCCGAGGCGATCTGATATCCGTACATAGTCGTCCTCTTGGGCCTTGGTGTGCGCGGGATGGAACACCTCGACACCGTCGAGTCCTTCGTCAGCCAGGGCAGCGATATTCTCTTCGTCGAACGTGAAAACGACGCCCGTGTCGTGGCCGGGATGAGCTACCACGGCAATGCCGCCGGCCTCGTGAATAGCCGGAATTACCTCCGGTACCGGTGGGTGGAGAACCCGGACGCCGGACTCCTCCCGCAAGGCCATGAACTCTTTTTGATTCGACACAACGCCTTTTTTCAGCAGCAGCCTATATAATGCTGTCGACTCGGAATGTTCCTGAGCCTTCACCTCGGCGTCGTATTCAGCGATGGTCACCTTTGTGCCTTTCCCCTGCAAATATTCCAGCAAGGCGACACTGTACCTTCTTCTCACCGACCAGATTTCATCGGCCAGAAAACCTTCCAGAGAAGGAAGCGGACCATCGCGGAAAAAGCCCAAAACGTGGGCCGGTATCCCGCGCCACGAACTTGTGATCTCGATGCCGGGCAAAAAGGTCACGTCGTATATGGTCGAGAGTCGTTGGCCTTCCGCAATGCTATCGATGGTGTCGTGGTCGCTGAAGGTCACGGCCGTCAGTCCGCGCGCCATGGCAATGCTGAAGACCTCCTCCGGGTCAAACGATGCGTCGGAGGACGCATGAGTATGGACGTGCAGATCTGCTCTTCTCACGAGGTTAATCTCCTTACCTGCTGTGATTCTACTGGAATTGTGTTGAGCCCGTCGATGACAGAGAGTTCGCTGAGAGGTTGCCTGCGTCCACCTGGGCTCGGATACGACTTGGGGGCACGCTCAATATAGGAAATCCTTCCGTTGCGGTGCGCAGTCGTAGCGGATGTGCGGGTCCAGGTAACCTTACAAGAGATCAGCGGGCAAACGGGCGAGACTATTGCTGTCGATGGGGATCGAAGACATCACGCAGCGCGTCGCCAACGAAGTTGAAGCCAAGCACACAAAGGATCACGGCAAGGCCCGGCGGTATCCAAAGCCAGGGACGGATCTGCAGAACGACCAGGTTATTGGCCTGAAAGATCAGGTTTCCCCAGCTTGGCGTCGGTGGCTGCACACCCAGGCCGACAAAGCTGAGGCTGGCTTCGAGCAGGATGAAGCCGCCGATGCTGGTCACCATGCTGACCAGGATGATGCCGGACAGATTCGGCAGGATGTGCCGGAAGATAATGCGACGGTTGTCTACCCCGATGGATCGGGCAGCCAGGATGTAGTCCTCTTCCCGCACTGTCAAGATCTGGCCTCGAATCAAGCGGCACACTCCGTGCCAATTCAGGAGTGCAATGGCAATAAACAGATTGACCAGGCTGGGTCCCAGCAAGGATACCATGATCAGGAGCATCATGAAATCGGGAAATACCTGCATCACCTCGACTAGCCGCTGGATCAAGTTATCCACCCAACCGCCGAAGAAGCCCGATATGGCGCCCATGATCGTGCCGATGACCGTCTGCAGCATCACCCCCAGCGCACCGACCAGCAGGGAAATGCGCCCGCCATAGACGACGCGGGACCACATGTCTCTGCCGATCGCGTCCGTACCCAGCCAGTGTTCGCTGCTCGGCGGTTTGACCAGGTTGTACGCGTCGGTTGCGGAAGGCTCATAGCTCGTCACCAGAGGCGCAGCCAGCGTGACGAGCAACAGCGCGCCGATCATGATCGCGCCGAGGACGCCGAAACGATTGCGCAGATAGTCCTTCCAGGCGCGAGACTGAAACAGGCCCTGTCGGCGCGTCAACGCGACGTCGTCGCTGACAGAAGGTTGCTCGCGCTGTGAGGAAGGTCGTTCCAATATCTCTGTACGTTTGGTCATAATGGTGAGCCCCAGTCCATGCCGAGTATCTCACGCCGCTGTGCAGCGTTATCCAGGCCAGAAATGAGGCCTGCGCCCGTCATCCTGAACGCGGCGAAGGATCTCATCGGTGTCCTCGCGAGATCTGCAACTCATTTATCGGCGGTACGCGGAAGCTCATCTATAGGCGATACGAGGATCGACAAACGCGTAGGCGATGTCGGCGATCAAATTTGCGATCAGCGTCAGGATGGCGATGACGATCACGTTGGCCATCATAACGGGGTAGTCTTTCGACAGTGCAGCGTCCAGCACCCAGCGACCGATGCCCGGCCAGTTTGCCAAACGTTCTACCAGCACTGAGCCGGCAAACAGCGCCGGCAGCCGGTAGCTGATGATCGTCACGATCGGCATGAGCGCGTTACGGAAGGCATGGCGCATGATCACGACACGCTCCGGGAGTCCTTTGGCCTGCGCCGTGCGCACGTAGTCCTCGCCCATCACCTCCAACATGCTCGTGCGTGCAAAGCGGATAAAACCGGCGGAACCACCCAGCCCGAGCACCGTGACCGGCAGGATCATGTGCTTGAGACTATCCCACAGCCCTCTATCGCCACCTACGGAATACATTCCGCTTGCGGGGAGCCAGTTGAGCTGCAAGGCAAACACCCATATGGCCAGAAGCAGGAAGAAGAAACCGGGCAAGCTGAGGAAGAGGAAGGAGATGACGGTGGTCACGACGTCGAATATCGAATACTGGAAGAGGGCGGAGAGGACGCCCAGCCCAAGTCCTACCACAAGGCTGACCGCCAGGGAGGTTACCGTCAACCTCAGCGTCACCGGTAGTCTACGGACCATCTCCTCGAACACGTCCGCTTGATCAATCATCGAGCGGCCAAAGTTGCCCTGGGACAGGTTCCACAGCCAGCGGAGGTACTGCACGTGGATAGGTTTGTCCAGCCCTAACTTCTCCTTAAGGTAGTCCTCGTACCCCTCTTTTGCCTCATATTTGTAGCCATGTCCGTCAATCGTGATTTCTATGTGTTCGAACGCAATATCGGGCGGCAACATGAATTGGGTGGGATCACCAGGCGCCAAGTGCATCAGTCCGAAGTTGACGATGGTAATAATGAAAAGGATCGGGAAGATGAGCCATATGCGCCGGATGATGTAAGTCGTCATCAGACCCCCTACGGCGGGCATAGGGGCACGAGGACGAACATCCCCATGCCCCTACCCCTACCAATCAGATTCTACACAAACCCAATTCGGGCGTGACTAGCCCTCATCGTCGCAGATGTACCAGTCTAAGAGGCCATAGTCTGCACCGCCGCGGTGCACCAGCCCAGTTGTGGTGTTGGGAACGACACCGCAGATATGGGATCGCGTGCCCCAGACGCGCATATTGGTGGAGAAGGTGATCCAGGGACCATAGTCGTACCAGATTTTGGTGGCCCTGGCGAGGTTTCTCGTGCGTACTTCATCATCGAGCGTGGCCCGGGCTTCCTTGCACAAGGTGCCGAATTCATCGTCGTACCAGCCGGTATTCTCATAATTCCTACCAAGCGGTCGATGGAAGTAGTAGCAGGCTCGGAGGCTATATCCCCGAACGGTTCCGCCGCCCCCTTCGCTAACGTCGTACTCGCCAGCGAGCAGTTTGTCAGGGAAGGCCAGGCCGACGATCTGCATCTCGACGTCCAATCCCACCTCGCGCATCATGTCAATCCACAGGTTCCAGATGGGCTTTTCAGCGTCATCGAGGAAGATGATGGTGCGGTCGGGATCCCATTCGCCCTCGTCGATGGCTTCCTGGATCAACTGCTTCGCCATCTCGGGGTCGTACTCGCGCCACACCATGTCCTCGGCTCGATAGGCTCCTTCGTTGGCCATCCAACTGTAGGTCTTGCTGCCATGGCCCAGCGTGTGGGCGGCGACGATGGCGTCGCGGTCGGTGGCGTATTCCATCGCGTAGCGGATCTTGTCCGGCAGGGACCCGGGCCGGCGATTGAACTGAATCCCAAGCATCCCCAGGGATTCGTCCACGAGGATCTTCAGGTCGGGATTGCCCTCCAGGCCTTCGATGTCGCTCACCTGCAGGTACTGGGTGACATCCAGGTCGCCAGCGACCAGAGCCGGGAGCTGCGCTTCGTGTTCCATGGTGATGGCAATGATCTTGTCCACCTTGGGTTCGCCGAAGTACTTCGCACCCCACCAGTCATCGACCGCAACAGCTTCGAAGAACACATCCCTCTCCAAGTCGCCCAGACGGAAGGGGCCGCTCACCACGGTGGGATTCATCGCCTCGGGATTCTCGCCGGTGATGAGGGTTTCCAGGGGAAACTGCTCAAAGATGTGCTTGGGAACAATGCCCACCCTGGGGCCGTACTCCTCGTGGTGGGGCGTGCAGTTGTTTCTGCCCTCTTGCATGTCAAAGCGGACCGTGTGGTCATCCACCATCACGATGCCCACGATCTCGTCGGCTTCGCCGCTCACGTATTCCTGCTCGCCGACCCACCCATAGTTCCGGTTCATGACGTCGGGATGGGACAACATTTCGAACGTATACTTGACGTCTGCTGAGGTCAGCGGGGTGCCGTCGGACCACATGGCATCTTCATACAGGTAGAAGGTGGCGGAGTCGCAGTTCTCCGTGAGTTCCCACTCCCTCGCCAGCCACGGCACCGCCTCGAAATCTCTGTTGTGGAGGAGCAACGGCATATAGAAGTAGGGCTCGATGTCGCCCTGGGCCTTATAGGTAGGATAAGGGAAAATGTTGAACCCTTGGGCCCAATTGGAACGGAAGCCCACGCGGATTACGCGTTCACCATCCTCATCCGCTGTGGTGAGCGCAGCCTCTTCTCCGGATGCGGTGTCCGCAGCAGGCTCGGGCGGCGCGCCGCAGGCGGCCACGACCATGCCGAGCGTCACCAGCATGGCGATAAGCGTGAGTTGCCACTGCTTGTTGTTCATCTCGTCTCCTTCCTTTCGGCAAATGTCTTGAAATTGTTCGGAGTAACTGAACGTGAGAGGGTCAATGAGGACCGAAAGCGGTACGATATGATTAACGTAAGGGCGGAACCTTAAGGCCGAGCCGGCCTCCCACTTACGTTGAACCCTGCGAGGAATCCCACTGCGGGCAGAAACAGCCAAACCGCTCGATGAACATCCGGATCGCACTCATGATCATCGTCATCCGGCCGTCCAGCATTCGCGCCACCACTGCTGGCTGATTCCTGATCAGGTGCCGCCGTCCCGGCTAGTCATCCTTACGGTGCATTTCTAATATAGCATATACCTTAACATAGTAAAGACAGGGAGTCAAGCACGATAAATCTATCCCTCATATACCGTCGCCGAAAGAAATTGGTCCAAAAACCGCGTTTTCAGACAGCCTGCAATATGGGCAATCACAGTTTAATTCTGACGTACGCCCTCAAATGTCTCATTAACGATGAGTCCTGTCTTCTCATTCAGCACAATCGTTACTTTATCCGCTTCAAATGACATTCTGAGTTCGAATACGTTGATATCGGCCATCTCATCTATGGTCAAAAGAAGATCACCATTTGTATCCCAGTTTCCTTTTATTCCCGTAGACAGCCCAAATCGTCCAGGAACGATGGTGTAGATACCATCCAACCTCATTGGTGCCGCAAGTTGTGTGAGAATTGGTGCCACAAGTTGGTTGAATTTTCCGAATGTGGGATCAATCATGCAAAACCTGACTTCTGCTTCTTCTTGACCATTGAAACGCAAAGAGATCGTCTTGAAGTTAAGAAAATTTTCTTCAAGAATAAATGTCTCCCCTGATATGATTTGCGCTATTTCTGGCAAATATATCTGTTCGGGAGACGGCGCGGCTGTGATCGCCTCTGTCTTCTGCTGAAGATTCTCATTGCCTTCCGGATTTTTCGGTAATGCCTGATCTGATATCGACAATATAAACTCACCAATTTTTTCTCCATCATATTCCAACAAGGCATTCTCTCCACCAGTGATAACCGTTACGATGTTTGCGTCTGGTAAAACACTGAGCGATTGCCCACCACGACCGGCAGCATAGTACATTCCAGAAAAAGGCCCTTCTGAAACGAGGTGCCAGGCATATCCATAATCGCGACCTGGACGGACGAAGGTATTTGTCTTTACCGCACCGTCAACTTGGGGTTGTGTTGATTTTTCTATCCATGCTGCACTCAATATCTGTTTCCCCTCCCAGAGTCCATCGTTCAGGTAAAGGAACCCTATCTTAGCCAGATCACGAGGATGCAGATGAATATCCCCCCAACCTCTGGTTATTCCCTGAGGGTCTGAAGGCCAGATAACCTCATCAATGCCAAGCGGAGTAAAAAGGTGTTTCTGCGCAAAATCAAGCATGCTCATTCCTGTTGCCTTTGTCAGGATCGCCGAGAGTAAATGTGAATTTCCACTGCAATAGGCATGCTCTTGGCCCGGTCCCCTGGCCATGGGCAAATCTAACACATACTGCACCCAATCTTCACTTGTGAACATCTCATTATGTTCTTTTTCTCCTGGTTGATATCCACAACTGAAACCGGAAGTCATGGTGAGCAGGTTTTCTATGGTTATCTTTTCTTTATTGGCATCCAGATTGGCAATGGTACGTTCTGGGAAAAAAGATAACAGGGGCTGTTCGACACTTTCAATAAAACCCTGATCAATAGCAATACCGATTAGAACCGATGTAATACTCTTAGTAACAGAAGCCACATCATGGACAGTCCCACCCGGGGTGAATGGATAAAAGTAAGAATCTAGTCCGATATTGCCGTTTCGAATGATCAACATGCTATGAATGTTCAATTTGCTTTCCCGGAAAAAACTTAGTAATTCCACCAGGCTTTCGGAATCCATTCCTTGATTTTCTGGAGTTGAGACTTGCCAATCTTCAGTAGGCCAGTTCATGGTTGCATTGGACGTGGAAGTGCCGTTAACACAATCTGAATTTTTCATTTTGAAATTCCTTCCTAATTAGAGCGTGCCAGGTCAACTGCATATCTGTCTTTGGGTGGTCAACCGGCGGAACTTGCATTAGAGAGGACTGTCGTAAACCGGCGTCAGCGATTTCAGCTTACCCACGCCGCGTACCAAGAGGTCGTAGTTCCCAACCCACTGGTCCAGCGCGCCATCTACAGTGAGCGCTCTGAGTTCGCCCTCGATTGAATCCTTGATCTGATCGGCGATAGCCTGACAATCGGCATACACGAACCCTCGGTAGGACTTGTGTGGAATATCAGCAGAGTTGGGAAGCAGACCCATGCGAGCCTGATGCTCGACGAGTAGGTCACACGCCGCTGTTAGTCTTTCTGGTACGAGAGCAAGATCGTCTGTGCGGAAGGCTCCCTCCAGGATGGGTCCGATCTCCGTGGCCAGGTCGTCGAGTTTGTAGAATTCGCGATGAAGCCACTTCACGTACAAGGGACAATAGCGCCTGTTCAGGAGAAAGACCAGCGCCATGATCCGGTACGCCGATACGGATACGCTGTGTCTGGCTGACAGGACATCTCCCCTCACGGCGCATAGACCTATCAAGTCAATGTCCCACCCCAACGCCTGCCATGCGTAGGCCAATCTGTATTTCCAGACATTGAGGGGAAAGTATTGGTAGTACCGGCGGTAGCGGGTGAGATCGCCAAAGCCGTCCCAGAAGACCTCTCCTCTCGTCAGACCGAGAAGACTGCTCTCGGGTATCGTCAACCATTCGATTTCGTTCTTTGGAATTACAGTGCCGATGTTTTGAGTAAGGTAGTCTTTACAGGTGGTTACTTCAACGTGGACCTGTCCAACTGAATCCCCGGCCGGGATACGCACCGTTGGGTTCTCCGGGTCAGTCACGAACCGGGTCGGGTGCCCCCTGAATTCGACCGGCAGGTGACGATTCAGTTCGTTGAGGACTTTCGCCTTATGACGAATGAGAGGTTCGGGCAGGAACAACAGGCACCTTGGCCCCCACTCATGGTCCCTGGACAGCTCGTCATCGTTTTCGAGCACATCCGAGCCCCAACCCAGCAACGCAGCAGCGTAAGACTGGCCGATCTCAGCTACTCGTTCGGCCAGAATCGGCCGTATGGCTTCAGAGAAATAAGCCTTGGATAGTTCCAGGCCCTTCATGCTTACACTTTCAGAACTGTGATCAGCACCCTGCCTGCGGCTTACAGCTTGATGCCGCCCTGTGTCAAGCCCGTCACAAACTGACGCTGCAACGCCAGGAAAAGCACAAGCACCGGCGCGATCATCATCACGGCGCCGGCGCCGGCGCTGGTGAGCGACCAATCGCGGCCGAAACGCTGTGTGAAGTTGTAATAGCTTGTCGTCACCGGCATGAGCTCATCCCGCTGCAGGAAGATGAGTGCGGCCTGGAACTCGCTCCACACACCCAACCCGACCACCAGACCTACGGTCAGAAAAGCCGGCCACATGATCGGGATCACCACCCGCGTCATCACCTGCCATTCATTGGCGCCGTCCACGCGGGCCGCGTCCTCAAAATCCCGCGACAGGCTCATGAGGAAGGAGCGCAGCAGGAAGATGGCGAACGGCGAGTTGAAAGCAATATACATGATGATCAGGCCGGCGCGCGTGTCCAGCAGCCCCAGATTGCGCCACATAATGAACAGCGGGATGACATAGAGCAGTGAGGACGATCGATCAGAGGTCAGGGTCTTGCCGCAGACACTTGGAGCGAGATCCGTGACTTCTTACGACGATACAGAATGTGAAAAATGGGCGGAAAACGATACTACATGTAGGGGGACTACTTGCCGGATGGAGGCATGGTATCAGCCTTCTGGTCGCCACGAATGTAGGCGGGCTGAAAACGCACACAGAAGAGTGACCGCGTCGCGCGACAGTTTAGCCCTGCCGATAGGGGCTGTCAAACGGCATAAATCGACCCGGCCTGACGAATAAGGGACGTCGCTACATGGGACAGACCCACTGAATAGCCCGGATATGATTGACATGGGCGGTGCGCGCCTGTACAATGCGCCCGCTGCGTATTCCCTGCATATTTCACATAGTGGCCTCGACTCGTACGCACTGCCGGGACTCGCTTTTGCCTGAAGGCCATCGCAATGTTGTCAGGAGGACATGCCCGATGCGTATCGTTGTGTTACTTCATGAAGAGCGCCACATTGCCAGTAATTTTCACAGTGAGGGATGTGACCTGCTTCGTAAACACGGTCAAGTAGAGATCGTTGCGATACGAAGAGGTGAGGAGGAGGCCGCATTTGAACAGTTTCTTGCGCTTCTAAAGGAAGCGGATGCCGCCGTGATCGGCTGCTGGCATCGACCGGCGATGCAACCCGAGCACTGGCGTCAGGCGCAAAACCTCAAGGTATTCGCCGGAACCTTTGACAACCGCTTCGCCGGCTGGGTCGATTTCGACCTCTTGGATTCGTGCGGCATCACGCTTATCGATACATCACGCAGCATGACGCCGTCGGTCGCAGAGTTTGCACTGGCGATGACGCTGAATCTGGTCCGCGACATCCCGGCATCGATGTATCTGGTGCGCGAAGGAGGCTGGCAGACACACCCCTTCGACTCCTGGGTAAGACCGGGCTTTGTCTACGGTGATCTGACCGGCCGGCGGGTGGGTCTGGCGGGGCTGGGCAGTATCAATCGCCGCTACGCCGAACTGATTGCGCCCTTCAGATGTGACGTTAGGGTCTATGACCCTTTTGTCTCTGACGATGTGCTCTCCCAGTACGGGGTCAAGCGGGCGAACTCTCTCGTTGAACTGGCGCAGCAATCCGAAATCTTCGTCGTCGGTCTGCCGCCGATACCGACAACGCTGGAGGTCGTCAACCGCGATGTGATCTTTGCCCTGCCCAAGGGGGCCCTGTTTGTCCTGGTGACGCGGATGGCGGTAGTCGAACAGCAGGCCTTGTGGGAACGGATCGAGGCCGACGAGATCGCGGCCGCTGTCGACGTGTTTGCCCCTGAACCCCCGCCCGAGGATGCCTGGTTTCGGCGCCATCCGAACGTGCTGGCGACGCCCCATATCGCCGGCGGCACAGAGTTCTGCCATCGCCGCTGTCTCACCGATGCCTGCAAGGACGCCATCGCCGTACTGAACGGCGAAACGCCCAGGTTCCGGGCGACAAAACGAGACGCTCTTCTCTATGAAGGGAAACTGAATCCGGTCGCCTGACGGAACCAGTCCTCACTCCCATCCCAACCAGTTGTCATGCCACTAACTACTGACCACTGCATTTCTGGGCGGTCGGGCCTATTCGGCCCTCCCTTGTGCG
>WTGY01000008.1 GCA_011523365.1 Caldilineaceae bacterium | reverse complement strand
GCGCGGGTCTGCAGGGCGCTGCGGGTGGGGGAACGGGCGTGGTCGGGCACCTGGCCGAGAACGGTCCACAGTTTGGCCAGTTCGGCTTCGAGATCGGCGGCGGCGCAGGTGAGACGCAGGCCGAAAATGGGCGGGAGGAGGTTGGGTTCGCCGGTAGAGAGCGCGCCCATCAGCGAGTTGTCGGACGGGAGCTCGGAGGCGTTGAGCACGGAACGGAACTGCTCCAGCAGCTCCAGGCAGAGGGCAGAGCCCTCCCAGGACGTGGCTGCGCCGGTGCGGATTTCGAGGACGAGGTCGGGCGCCTGGAAGCTGACCCAGCGCCAGAGGTAGTGCGCTTCCGGGTTGGCGTCGTAGTAGCTGTCTCCGGGGGGCGGGTAGGCGGTGCCGGGGTTGCCGCCGGCGCCGTTTTCGGGTGCGGCGCCGAGGGCGAGGCCGTCGGGATTGGCGCAGGGGACGGCGCTGAGGGCGTAGCGTTGGATGAGGCCGGGCGCGGAGCGATATGAGTGCAGGGCCGCGAGGGCGGCATCGGCGTCTTCCTGTGTGCCGGAGAGGCCACCGATGAGGACGAGCTGGAGGCGCTCGCCCGCGGGCGGCTGGTCGGTGCCGTGCAGGAGGGCGGGGATCTGGCGTTCGGTGCGGGTGACACCGCAGGCGTCGAGGTGCCAGAAGCCGGGCGCTTGTGAAAGGAGGGTTTCGATCTGTTCGTCGAGTGACATGGAACACCAGTGGTCAGTGATCAGTGGTTGGTGGTCAGTATTGTTGCTGGCGGGCTCGCATTTTTTGCAGGGAGAAGGTGTCGGATTCGTAGAAGTCGAAGAGGGCGGCTTCGCGTGTGCGGACCTCTTCGGCCAGTTGCAGGACGTCGTCGACCTGGTCGGTGGGGATGCGCACTACGCCGTCGGAGTCGGCGAGGAGCAGGTCGCCGGAATGGATGCGCAGGCGGCCGGCGGTGACGGGTGCGCCAAAGCGGTTCATGTTGAAGACGCCGTGGCCGGGGACGGTTCCCCAGGCCCATACGGGCAGGCCGACGTGGCGGATGCCGACCAGATCGCGCACGGTGCCTTCGGCGATGAAGCCCACGACGCCGAGCCGTTTGTGGACGCGTGCCATGCCGTCGCCGATGCAGGCGCCGCGGCCGGGGTTGGTGTCGAGGTCCTGGAAGACGGCGATGAGGGGGCCCTGCTGGCTGCCGAGGTAGTCGTAGTAGTCGATCCATTCGAGGGCGGTGGAGTCTTCGTCGTTGGTGGTGACTTCGGCGGTGACGGCGAAGCCGGCGACGAGGCCCATGTCGGGCATAAGGCAGCGGATGGTATGGTCGGTATAGTCGAGGTTGGGCAGGCCCAGTTTGAGGGCGACGGCGTTGAATATGGTGGCGGAGTCGTAACGCTTGAGTGCGTCGATCTGCTCGGACAGCATTCAGGATCTCCTGATTCGATGTATCGATGACGGGCGTGCGGCGCCAGTCTGGGTGTTGTCAATTTTCGGGTGGTAAGGCGGGTTTTGGCTCGTCTCTGTAATGATATAGACAATTGTTTCAGACCGCAACTTGCATTTATGCGATTTGGAGGATTCTGAAAAAAGGCATTTATCCGCGAAGGGGCGCGAAGGATCGCGAAGAAAACCTTTGTGAAACAGCTTGAAGGTGGAGTGGTATACTGTGCGCCGGGCATCGGACAGATGCTTAATCAACTTGGAGGTATGGCAGAATTGTCCGCCTTATCCATAGTGGTGAAGACAGATGACAGTGAAGACAGAAATCTCATTGAGCATTACTCTTATTGAAAGGGTGGACAGCCTGGCTCAAGAGTTAAGAATGTCCCGAAATGAGCTTCTTTCCGTCGCGGTTCAGGAGTTTATCGAGCGTAGTGAAACGAGACGTATGATGGCAGCGCTCAACGAGGTCCATGGGGAACCGCCTGACGAGGAAGAGTTGGCAGTTCTAAGACAAATGCGAGAGCATCATCGAAAACTGATGAGGGATGATCCGTGGTGATCTAGCGGCGATGTACTTTGGGCACATTTGAGTGGCGGGTCAGGGGCAAGGCTGATGCGTTCTTACGTAGTATACAGGTCAGATTGCTCGATTCGGGCATCTGGATAATTCAGCACCTCCTCGCGCAGGACGACGCCGAGGCCGGGCTTTGCGGGTAGGGAGAGCATGCCGGCGTTGATGGGGATGCGCTCGGTGACGAGGTCGTTGTACCAGCCGTTGTAGTAGGCGCGGACGGTTTCGAGGTTCATGGCGTTGGGGACGTGGAGCATGAAGTGGGCAGCGGCCCAGAGGGCGACGGGGCCGGTGGCGTCGTGGCCGGTGACGGGGAGGAAGTAGGTGTCGGCTTGGGCGCAGATTTTGCGGGTTTCGGTTATGCCGCCGGTCCAGGAGATGTCGGGCATGATGATGTCGGCGGCGCCGGCCTCGACGACGCGGCGGAAGCCGAAGCGGGTGAAGAGGCGCTCGCTGACGCAGAGAGGGATGCGGCTTTCGGCTTTGAGACGGGCGTAGGACTCGACGTTGTCGGGCGGGATCATTTCCTCAAGCCACATGATGTTGTAAGGCTCCAGGGAGCGGGCGATGGCGATGGCCGCGGGCAGGTTCCAGCGGGCGTTGCCTTCGATTGCGATCTGCATTTTGTCGCCGACTGCGGCGCGGATTTCTTCGACACAGGCGACACCCCTTTTTAACGTATCTTTATCGAGGTAATGGCGCACCGGGCCGGGTGCGCCTGTTTCGGCGCGGGCGGGGCCGGGCAGCAGGTCGAAGGGCCAGATCTTCATGGCCTTTATGCCTTGCTGGAGGAGATCCTCGGCGAGCTGGCCGGCGCGGCCTTCCATCCAGGCGCCGGCGTCCTGATTGGAGCCGTGGCTGAGACAGGTGTTGTAGATGGGGATGCGGTCACGGCTGCGGCCGCCGAGGAGGTTGTAGATGGGCTGGCCGCTGTGCTGGCCGGCGATGTCCCAGAGGGCGATGTCGACGGCGCTGATGGCGCGGGTTTCGGCGCCGCCGAAGCCGTAGGCGTTGACGGCGGCGAACATGGTGTGCCAGTGGCGCTCGATGTCGAGAGGGTCCTGTTCGAGGAGGAGGGGGGCGAGCTGGTCGTGGATGAGGGCGCTGACGGCGCGGGGCGCGTAGGAGGTCTCGCCGAGGCCGACGGGGCCGTCGTCGGTGTGGATGCGCAGCCAGAGTGAATCGGGGTGGCGGTCGAGGCGGATGGTTTCGAGGCGGGTGATTTTCATGGAGGTCAGGGGGCAGTGGTCAGTGGCTTGGGACGGCGCGGGGTGCACGGCGGTGGTAGCTGGCCCGCGGTGGTCCATGATTTGTACTGAACAACTGCACACGAAGCAATGTGCCGAAATCGGTAACTGGTCCTACCCGAATTGGACGGTATTGACGAGACATGAAGGTCGGAAGGGAGTAAATTGATGTTTGATGTACGCACCATCTCTCGTCCATGCTTGTCAATGAAAGGAGACGAACCATTAAACGCAATGTCTTGGCTGTTCTTGTGACTTTAGGATTGCTATTGGGTCCCATCGCTTCAGTCGCGGTCCTGGCTGAACAACCGCCTGGCAGTGGAGGTCCTACGCGAGCACAATTGATCGAACTGGCTGCGCAGTACCCGGGCATCGAGTTTAACGACGATTACACAGGTCCTTTGCCTGCCACCTTAGTAGAGGCCCACCGTCAACTCGCGGCATTGGCGACCGTCAGGGACTCTATAGAGACGATGCCAACCAGCATTCTGACAGTGGAACCTGCACCCTGGACGGCGTCCTTCACCTCCGTTGGCTGGAGCTCTTGTGACGCATATTTGAGTACAGCCGCCCTTTTCAGGGTGTATGACATATTTCGTGTACGACACAGGGTGACAACTACGAGGAGGGGCGCCTCACCTTACCGCATCATCAGTGTCTGGGATCACTCGACGGCACCGATCGTAGGCGATCTGAGAATGGACGGAATCGCCGTTCAAGCTACCTATTCGGAGTTGTCCCGTTGGACAGATGGCCCCGTAATTTACATAGTGACACCCCATGGTGTCCGACATGCGTTTTGGAGCCTGTTCTCTCGATACGACGTCCACTTCGATGCAGGCCCGTTCACCCATTCAGTCAATGGGGTGACAAGAGGATGCGTGATTGAGTAATCTCGGTCCAGCCCAAGGCTTTGGCCCGGCATGGTCTCATCACCCCGATAAGGCTGTGCCGGGCGAGTTGTTTCACCTGTGATTGCATTCCCAGATTAACACACACGGCACAGCGAACGCCTACCATTTCTTCCCCTTCAAAAACTATACGAAAGAGTTGCGTGGTTTTCTTTGTTTTCCCAAAGGTTGAGACAAGGGAGGGACCCGCGCGCGATTGACCCTGAGGTCGAGCGTCAGCAACGGGCTGTCCGGCGCCGTAACAGGCCCGGGAGCGACGACTGTGTTCATTTTCGGTCGGCGTCGCGGGCGCGGAGGATGTGGTGCGGCGGTACGCGTGTCTTCGTGTGCGCTTTGCGTTCGCGGACATCCTTTAGCCATGCGGACAGGGAAGGCCGAGACGCGATGCGCTCCAATTCCCTTCGCAGGAACTCTTGCATGGACTGGCCTTGAAGCGCGGCGCGCCTGGCCAACTCGTCGCGAACTTCCTCAGGGACATTTCTGATCGTTACTTTTACAGGCATGGTTGCATTATGCCATCAGCGATGGTGCTTTGCCGCAGCGATCACGGGCAGGGCCGGGGCAGTCGCATCTCATTTCATATGCCCAGATTACCCGAAGATGGCCAGAAAGGGCTAGCGGAGAGGGCGCCCACAAGGGGCGCCCCTACAGATCGGCATCCTCTTGAGGTAGCCACGCCAAAGGAACAAATGCCCTGTGGTCAGTCCGCTATTCTGTTTTGGGCTTGACGGGCACAGTGTATGCCGGCCTGCACCGGCCATGGTACTGGTCCGGGATTCGTGGCCGGATGCCAGTGGCTCACAACCGGTCAGAGGCATCCGGGCAGGGTATGTCTCAGTGCGGCGGGACGATTGAGGCCAACTCGGTGCGCATGAAGTCGATGTAGCGGCGGTATCTTTCCGGGGACGTTTTCCAGGTGGTGGGGGTGCCGTGGCCGACGCCGAAGCGTTTCTGTTTGCCAATGGCCTTGGCCTGGTGGTGGGCGTCTTCGCGCCAGAGGTCATCGTCGCCCTGCTCGATGACGGTGATGGCGTGGGAGTTGGAGAAGATGCAGACCTCTTCGCCGAGGGCGTTGCGGACATTGACGATGTCGTTCGAGTAGTTTTTGAGGCCGCATTCGACCTGGATGCAGTGGAAGTCGAGCTTGGCGAGGTGGGGGAGGCGGGGCTCGATCCAGCCCATCAGGGCCATGCTGCTGGTGAGGCCCTCGTCGTGGATGTACTGGAAGGCCTTGATCTCACCGGGCAGGGCGAACTCGACGTAGTGCTCATCGGAGATCATGTCAGCGGAGGCGAACCATTGCATGAGCTGGTAGCCGTGTACGCCGAGCATTCTGGCGAGGCGGCACTGCTGGCGGATCACCTCTTCGTGGCGGTCCATGAGGGCGAAGACGAGGTCCTTCTGGAAGAACATGGCGTCGAAGAGCTTGTCGTAGCTGAGCATGTAGAAGGAGGTGGGGAAGGGCGCCATGTCTCCCATGTAGAAGAAGACGGTGTCGTCGAAATATTCGAGCAGCTTTTTGGTGAAGTCGTAGGCGCCGGTGGCCAGCATCTCCTCGGCGGTGGGCGGCGGGTCGAGGCGTTCGACGTCGGCGGCTGTTTCAAAGAGGGGCTCTTCGGGCGGCAGGTCGGGCGGGAACTCGTGGTAGCGGGTCTTGCTGCGCGAGCCGACGTCGACGAGCACGGGCACGCCGTCCTCTTCGGTGACGTACTGTTTGCCGCGCTGGCCGTAGGGTTTGCCGGTGCCGCAGGGGATGTAGTCGAGGCCGAGGTCATCGTGGAGCACGTCGTAGAATTTGAGTTTCTGTTCATCGGTCCCATGTGACAGATGGAGGAAGTTCAGCCCCAAGGTCTCGGGCCAGTGGGGCATCATCGACCAGGTGGGGGAGACGTTGAGGGCCGGGTACATGTCCATGGGTTCGCCGTTGATGGCGGCCATAAAGCGTTCGAGCGATGTCATTTCCTGCAAGATCGTACTCCTTTGAACTGCAGTGGTCAGTGGTCAGTGGTCAGTGGTTAGTGGTTAGTTGCTGACCATGGCCACGGGTCGCGGATCAGGTTCCGGTGAGTTCGAAGTGGTAGGTGCCGGAGCCGATTTCGACGTCGATATAGTCGGGGCGGGTGCGGGCGGATTTGATGCCTTCGCGGCCTGGCAGATAAGCGTTGTTCTGCCAGATGGTATTGCCGTTTTCGCTGATGGAGACATTGCTCATGCCAAGGGTGGGCAGGCTGACGCGGGCGGTGCTGTTGACCGGGATTGTGACTTCGAGCGAGAACGAGTGGTCGGTGCGGCGCCAGTGTGAGGAGATCTGGCCGCGTACGGTCGTGATGGCGGCGCGGGCGTGAGTCAGGTCTCCGAGGGGGTGCGGCTCGATGTGGATCTCGCTAAAGCCGGGTGTCATGAATCCGGGGCCGTGGTAGTCGGGGCCCTTGATGCCGGCGAGGTCGTTGTAGAAGAATTCGTCGATGGAGGCCCACATGATCATACTTTCGGCGGCGCCGACGGTGCTCTGCAGGCTCCAGGACTCCCAGATTGTGGTGGCGCCCTGCTCGACCATGTAGCCCCAGCCGGGGTAGGAAGGGGTGGCGACGAGGTCGTGGAGGACTTCGCCCTGTCCGTGCTGGGTCAGGGTGTCGATGAGGCAGGTGACGCCGGTGTTGCCGGTGTGGTGATGGCCGCCCCAGGTGTCGACGATGTTGTGGACGATGTCCTGGACGACGCCGGCTTGGCTGGCTTGCGGCACGATGCCGAGGGCGAGGGGGAAGAGGTTGGCGGTCTGTGAGCCGGTTGCGTAGCGGTGGGCGGCGGGGTCGAGCCATTCGTGGTTGAGGGCGTCCTTGATCTGGTCGGCGAGGCGGCGGTAGTGCGCGGACTCATCTTCCTTGCCGAGGTAGCCGGCGACCTTTGAGACTATGGCGGCGTTGAGATAGTAGTAGCCGGTCCAGAGGAGGGGCGGCGGCGTTTCTGAGGAGACGAACTCTTCCTCGCCGGGGGCGGCGCCGGGCAGCATGTGGTCGCCGTAGTGGCCTTCGCTGACGATGTGGTTCTGCGCCACGGAGGTGAGATAGTCGACCCAGAGGCGGATGGGCTCGTAGTGCTCTGCGAGGATGCGGCTGTCGTCGAAGTACTGGTAGAGGTACCAGACGAGGATGGGGTAGTTGCCGCCCCAGGCGGGGTCGGGATCGTCGCGCTGGACGTAGTTGGGGCAGATGTCGGGGACGCTGCCGTTTTCGAGCTGGGCGTCCTTGATGTCGTCAAGCCATTTGGTCCAGAAGCGGGGCATGTGCTTGCGGGGGTAGAGGGATGAGGCGATGGTGGCCGGGTCGGTCCAAGCCCAGTGCTCGCGGTGGAGGCAGTCGAGGGGGATGCCGAAGAGGCCGTTGGTGACTGTCCAGTGGACGAGTTCGTGGATGCGATTGAAGATTGGATTGGAGCACTCGAAGCCGCCGGAGAGATCGACGTCGGAGTAGACCACCTGGCCTTGGAGGTCTTCGATGGTGACGGGTCGGTCGCTCTCGACCTGGACGTAGCGGACGGGATGGTAGGTGAAGCGCGGTTCGTAGGTCTCGCCGTCGGGGTCACCCTTGAGGATGTAAATATCTATCTCGTCGCCTTCTGCGTGGGCGCTAGCGCGGGAGCGGTGGCGGTAGTAGAATTCGCCGGATTCCTGATCGACGAGGCCGCTTTCTTCGAGGAGTTGGCAGGCGTACTTAATGGTTACTGTGGTGCCGCGTTCGCCCTTGAGACGGAGTATGGCCCAGCCGCCGAATAGCTGGCCGAGATCGTAGACGTGTATGCCGTCCTGGGGCTGGGTGACGTTTACCGGCTGCAGCTTCTTGTTGACGCGGATTGGGGGCATGACCTGGGCCACCATTCTGCCGCCGGGGGCATCTTTGTCGACGGCCGCGTGCCAGTTGGTGTCGTCAAAGCCGGTCGCTGCCCAGCCGGGCAGTTCCTGGCGGGCGTCGTAGGTCTCGCCGCCGTAGAGATCGTTGCGGGTGATGGGGCCGGGGGCGGCTTGCCAGCCTGAGCCGGTGGCGACAGAGGTTGTGCTGCCGTCGGCGAAGTCGACGTTGAGCTGCAGGCGCAGGCGGGGGGAGTCGCCGTAGCGGTGCTCCCAGCCGGGTTCGCAGTACCAGCCGTTGCCGAGCATGACGCCGACGGCGTTGGCACCGGTCTGCAGCAGGTCGGTGACGTCGTAGGTGACGTAGAGGACGCGCTGAGCGTAGTCGCTGGTGGCGGGGTCGAGGACATGGTCGCCGACGCGCTGGCCGTTGAGGTAGAGCTCGTACCAGCCGAGGCCGGAGATATGGAGGCGGGCGCGGCTGACGGGACTGGCGAGGTCGAACTCTTTGCGCAGGAGGGGTGAGGCGACATCGGTGGGGGCGCCGATCCAGTGGCCGGTCCAATCGCTTTCGTGCAGGAGGCCCATGGTGAAGGCGGCGGGTTCGGTGTAGGCGCTGGCGCGGCCGTCCTGGTCCCATACGCGGAGTTGCCAGTAGCAGGGCTCGTCGCTGGACAGAGAGTTGCCGGCGTAGGGGACGTTGACGGAGCGGTCGGAGATGACTTTGCCGCTGTCCCACTTGTCGGCGCGGCCGGTTTGGAGGTTTTCGGCGCTGCTGGCGACGAGGATCTGGTAGGCCGATTGGGACTGGCTGCGGCGGTCTGATTGGAGGAGCCAGCCGAAACGAGGTTCTTGGGTGTCGATGCTGATGGCGTTCGGGGCGTATTCGCAGGTCAGGTTGGTCGGTGTGATCATTGGGATTTTCTGGTTTTCAGGTAACTACCAAGCCATGTTCCGTATGTGTGTACTATGTACGGTCTGCCTGGATCCGGAATGAAAGATTGTACTGTCGGGATTTCTTTAGCGGGCTGTTGATGGTCATCGCTGTGCAGGTTGGGGCCAGTTGGGCGTTGCCTTGCCTGCGCCGGGCCACGCCTCGGAACGAGCCACGGCGCGGGGTGGGGGGAAGTTCGGTCGCAGCGGGTCGTCAAGGTCATATTACGCACACACTAGC
>WTGY01000012.1 GCA_011523365.1 Caldilineaceae bacterium | reverse complement strand
CGTTGCGGGGGCGGAGCCCCCGCACAAGGGAGGGCCGACTAGGCCCGACCGCCCTGAACTGCAGTAGTCAGTAGTCAGTGGTCAGAGACGGCGCACTGGCTGCCTCAGATTTGGTCGCGGAGTGGCCGTGGTTTGGGCTCTGGCGGAGGATTGCGAGAGTTCACGACCATTTTGGGACGGACCCCTTACATGATCGAGGCAAAATCTTGGGGATCTGGCGCGATTGGATGCGGATGCCCTGTTGTCAGCCGAATGCTCAAAGGCCGACCAGGTCGCCCAGCTCGAAGAGATACATTTGGCGGCCGTTGCCGCCGTGGGCGGAGTCGATGACGATTTTGGCGCCGTCGGGGCTGGAACGGGGGTGGAGGTCGCAGCGCAGGGTATCGGTGTAAGGCGGCGGCGAGTGGAACCGGCCCAGGTCGACGCGACGGTCGGTCGGGACGTGGTAGAGGTAGAGGTCCTGAAGGCGTTCTTCTCCCTGTGGATAGGTGTCGTTGAGGATCCAGTTGTTGTCGGAGAGATATGTGCAGTGGCCGTTGAGCGGCATCCTGGCTTTGCCCACGATCTGGTCGGGGCCACGCGAGCCGTCTAGGGCGTTGGGGAAGATGTAGTAGGCGCCGCCGTGTGAGGGGCGGTGGGACCAGGCCAGAATATGGCTGTCGTCGCGCCAGATGAGGTGGGAGGTGTGGCCGGAGTGGTCGACGACGGTCAGATTGGAGCCGTCGGCGGCGGCGGTGAGCATGCGGGTGTGGAAGGGGCCGTCGCCGAAGCGCCAGCGGTGGAGGAAGAGGAAGTGGGTGCCGCCGGGGTTGAAGATCAGGACATTAAAATAGTGTTTTGCTGATTGGATGTCTCCATGGGGGTAGGGAATCGATGCTACTTCTGCCAGACTGACGATCAGATTGCTATGGCCGGTGCGAAGGTCGACCTTGTGGATGCCGGTCTCCTCGGGGGCCATCACGTCGTGCCAGGGATCGGGGATGCCCATGTAGCCGTAGCCGGGGCGCAAGTCCTCGAGGCGGTGGAAGTCGATGGAGAGGGCGGTACGGCCGTCGGGGCTGAGGGTGAAGACGGGGTGGGGCAGGGTGCGCGTACGGCCGGTGTCGACGTTGAGAATGCGGCTGACGAACCGGCCATCGATCCTGTCATTCCAGATGATCTCGTGGGCCGACTGGGGCAGCCACTGGAGCATGCAGCCGGCCTGCCAGCCCCAGGCGCGGCTTTCTCCGAGAGCGATCCAGCGGTCGCCGTCCGACAGATCGACCATGCCGATTCGGATGACGTCCTCCGGCGTTGGGGCGCGATGTTCGAAGTCCACCTGCATGCCCAGGGCGTAGCGGGCGGATGGGTCGAACTGCAGTTTGTCGTAGTAGCCGAACCAGTGGTGCTTGGGTCCTGAGGTGATGGCGCGGGACGGTATCATTGGTCTCTCTTCAGGGTTGGGGTGAGGGCGAAATGAACATCCGGTCAAACCTGGGCAGATTGCGCTGCGGACGAGACTCCGGCGTGTGCGCCTAGGGGTCGACTACCTCTGAGACATCGATGACGTAGACCTGCCGGCTGCCTTCATGGATGGAGTCGAAGCTGACCATGCGCTCGTCGCGGCTCCAGCGGGGATGCAGGTCGCAGCGGATCTCACCGCGGAAAGGAAGCGGGGCGTGGTAGCTGCCCAGATGCACGAGGCGTTCTTCGGTCATGTGCCACAGGAGGAGGGGCTGGTTGCTGTTGTCGTCAGGGTATTCGTCGGTCAGCAGCCAGGTCCCATCCTGCGTAAAGCTGCAGTGGCCGTTCCTGGTCAGGACGTCGGGGCGCACTACCTCGTATTCGCAGGTTGTGTCGTTCATCAGGTAGTAGGCCGGCCCTTCCTTCATCGTCACCCAGCCGAAAATCAGCTCGTCGGTCAGCCAGTCGCAGTGGGAGGCGCCGAGGTCGGTCATGGCGCGCAGCTCTCCGCCCTGCATGCTGGCGGACAGCATTGTGGTCTGGCCGATCTCTTTGTTCTCGTCGTAGACGCGGACGACGAAGGAGACGCGGGTGTCATTGCGGTTGATGAAGGGGTGGTTGAACCAGACTTTACCGGCCTGCAGCTCTTCGTTGTGGCTGAGGAAATCGCGAACTTCTTCGTAGGAGACCAGCACGCGGGACTCTGCTGTCTCGGTGTCCATGATGTAGAGGCCGTCCTCGGCGGGGTGGTTCTGGTCGGCGTAGGGGTCGGGCAGGCCGGCGTAACCGACAACGGGCCGCATCGCTTTGAGGCGGGCGTAGTTGAGGCCGAGGGCTTTGCGGCCGTCGCGGGTGATGGCGGCGATCGGGTGGGGCAGGGTCCGTTTGCGGCCTGTGTGGATGTCCTGCACAACGGCGACGAAACGGTCGTCGTCACGGGCGTTATAGGTGATCAGGCGGTCGGGGGCGGTCGCGAGCCAGTGCAGCATGGAGCCTTGCTGCAGGTTCCAGGCCTGGGTTTCGGCGACGCCTTCGAACTTGCCTGTTTCCATGTCTACCAGGCCCACCACCGCCGTATCTCCATCAGCCGGCGGGCGGTCGTGGAAGTCGGACTGCAGGCAGAGGTGGTAGCGGCCGGCCGCGTCCCAGGGATAGATGGCATAGTAGCCGAAGAAGTGGTGCTTGGGTCCTTGGGTAAGTGCTCTTGCGACCAAGTCAGCTTCTGGTGCGCTCATGTCCTCCCTCACATGGTAGGGCAGTGTTGAACGGCCCCGGCTTCCTTCGTCATCAGGCTAACACAACGAGGTCGCGATTCATCGTCCGATTATTTCGGCCACGTCGACAACGTAGATCTGACGGCTGCCTTCGTGGATCGAGTCGAAGCTGACGAGCCGTTCGTCACGGCTCCAGCGGGGGTGCAGGTCGCAGCGTATCTGGTCCTGGAAGAAGGGGGGAGAGAGAAAGCGGCCGAGGACGACCAGACGCTCCTCGGCCATGTTCCAGAGGAAGAGGGCGCGGAGGTTGTTTTCGTCGGGGTATTCGTCGTTGAGCATCCAGGCGCCGTCGCGAGTGAAGCTGCAGTGCCCGTCGCGGGAGAGGATGTCGGGGCGGACGGCCTCGTATTCACCGGTGGCGTCGTTGACCAGGAAGAAGCTGGTGCCCTCTTTCATCTTGAACCAGCCGAGAATGACGTCATTAGTGCGCCAGTCGCAGTGCGAGGTTGCGAGGTCATTCATGATGCGAATGTCTCCGCCCTCCAGGGTCATCGACAAGCAGACCGTTCTCCTGGCCCCGGCGTCGTCCCAGTAGACCACGACGAAGGCAACGCGGGAGTCGTCGCGGTTGATGAAGGGGTGGTTGAACCAGAGCTTGTGGTTCTGGATTTCGGGATAGCTGCCGAGGTAGTCGCGGGCGTCTTCGTAAGAGAAGAGCAGTTTGCCCTCGCCTGTATCGGTATCCATGATGTAGAGGCCGTCGTCGGCAGGGTGCATCTTGTCTGCATTGGGGTCGGTTAGCCCGGGGTAGCCGACCACGGGCCGCATATCCCAGAGCCGGGCGTAGTTGAGGCCCAGCGCCTTGTGGCCGTCGCGTGTGATGGCGGCGATGGGGTAGGGCAGGAGGCGCTTGTGCCCGGTGTGGATGTCCTGGATGACACTGATGAAGCGGTCGTCGTCGCGGGCGTTGTAGGTGATGAGGCGGTCGGGCGCGGTGGGTAGCCAGTGCATCATGGAGCCCTGCTGCAGGTTCCAAGCCTGGGTTTCGGCGACGGCATCGAATTTGCTCGTCTCCATATCCACCAGTCCGATGACTGCGGTGTCACCGTCGGCGGGTGGACGATCATGGAAGTCCGACTGCAGGCTGAGGTGGTAGCGACCGGTGGAATCCCAGGGGTAGATGGCATAGTAGCCGAAGAAATGGTGCTTCGGTCCTTGTGTAATCGCTCTGGCGACAAAACTGCCTTCTGTATTGCTCATGTTCCCTCCCTGATAGTTGGACAGTGTTGAACGGCCCTGGTTTCCGCTCCGTCAGTCTTGCGTTTCAGGCAAGGCGACGTCGCCTTATCGTCCCACGACCTCCGCCACGTCGACAACGTAGATCTGCCGGCTGCCATCGTGGATCGAGTCAAAGCTGACATGGCGCTCGTCGCGGCTCCAGCGGGGGTGCAGGTCGCAGCGGATCTCGCCGCGGAAGGGCAGGGACGAGTGGAAACGGCCGAGTACGACCAGCCGCTCTTCGAGCATGTGCCAGAGCAGGAGGGCCTGGAGGTTGTTCCCGTCTGGATATTCATCGGTCAGCAGCCAGGCGCCGTCGCGAGTAAAGCTGCAGTGGCCGTTTTTGGTCAGGATATCGGGGCGTACTTCCTCATATTCCAGGGTCCTGTCGTTAATCAGGTAGTATTTTTGCCCTTCCTTCATCGTCACCCATCCGAAGATCAGCTCATTGGTCAGCCAGTCAAAGTGGGACGCGCCGAGGTCTGTCACTATGCGCAGGTCGCCGCCTTCCATGCTGGCGGAGAGCAGAATCGTGTGCTTGATTTCTCTGGTTTGGTCGCGGTAGCGGACAACGAAGGCGACGCGTGTGTCGTCGCGGTTGATGATGGTATGGTTGAACCAGATCTTGTGCGTTTGCACGTCTTCGTAATCGCTGAGAAATTCGCGAGCTTCTTCGTAGGAGACGAGCACGCGGGCCGCGCCTGTTTCCGTGTCCATGGTGTAGACGCCGTCCTCGGAGGGATGGTTCAGAGCGGCGAAGGGATCGGGAAGGCCGGCGTAGCCGACCACGGGGCGCAGCGACTTGAGACGAGCATAGTTGAGGCCCAGGGCCTGACGGCCGTGACGGGTCATGGCACTGATGGGGTAGGGGAGGATGCGTTTGTGTCCGCTGTGAATATCCTGCACGACGCCGACGAAGCGGTCGCCGTCACGGGCATTGTAAGTAATCAGCCGGTCGGGGGCCGTTGGCAGCCAGTGCAACATTGAGCCCTGCTGCAGGTTCCAGGCCTGCGTTTCGGCCACGCCTTCGAACTTGCCCGTTTCCATGTCGACGAGACCGACTACGGCGGTGTCACCGGCGGCTGGGGGGCGGTCGTGGAAGTCCGATTGCAGGCAGAGGTGGTACTTGCCGGTGGCGTTCCAGGGACAGATGCCGTAGTAGCCGAAGAAATGGTGCTTGGGGCCCTGGGTGATTGGGCGGGAGGGGAAGTTTTCTTGTGATTGGCTCATGATCTCCCCTGGCATCAGTATGATAGGCTGACAGCGGACTCAAGGCTGTGGCATTGCAAACTCGCTGATATCCTCTCCCCTTCCTCTGGCGCCGCCTTGCATAGAGGAGGAGTTCGGGCTCGAGATCAGGCGCGCGGAGCCGTGCAAACGCGTGGCCGCGGGCGCAGCCGTTTCCGGCAGGCCCGCGGCCTCTAGTCGCGCGAGTTTACCTTGATGCTCTGCACGCCGCTTACCCACCTTTTCCCGTCAAATCGGAGAGAATCGAAACAGACGGCGGCGAGTTGCACTGCAGGAAAGTCGTTCTATGTGTCCTCACCTGCACGGATGAAGTACTGTTCCATGGCAGTATTAGAAGGCGAGCGCGGCTGGTCGTCGAACATGCCGTCTTCAGGCACGTTGCGGAAGTAGTTCTTGACAACAACCGGCTGCGGGGGAGCAGTTGTGACGCCGATCTGCCAGAGGTTCTCCATGTTGAGCTCGAGGATCTGGCGGAAGAGGGCGCGCTGCTGTTCTTCATCGACGGTCGTCTTGATCTCTTCCCAGATCTCGATTGCCTTCAGAATGTCGCCGGTGGGCTCGAATCCCTCTTTGCCGCCGCTGTTGTAGTAGAAGGCGTACTGGCGCAGGGCATAGTTATTCACGATTGGCACGAAGGAGCGCGGTTCGATGAAGGGGTTCCACTCGCCGCTGCTATGCCATACGCCGAGGTCGAGCTCGTTGGCGCTGAGTCGCTGCCCGAAGAGACTGCGGTCAATCTCGGTACTGATCAGTTCCAGCCCGATATCCTTCCATTGGGAGGTCAGCAGCTCGGCGATGTCTCCCCAGGCGGCGAAGATGGCCACATACTCGAAAACGAGGCTGAGCCGTTCTCCGTCGGGGCGCAGGCGGTAGCCCTCGTCGTCGCGCTCGGTGAGGCCCATTTCATCCAGGTAGGCATTGGCCTGATCGGGATCGTACTCGGTCATGCTGATGGCCTGAGGCTCCCAGTAGACGGGCGAGTTCCTGGTCGGGGATACCTGGGTGGGTTCCGTCTGACCGAGATAGACGGCTTCGTTGATGTCGGCGCGATTCATGCCCAGAGAAAGCGCGTAGCGGAAGCGCTTGTCCTGGACGATCTCGCGCAGCACGGGGTCCTTGTTGGTGTGATTGAGATGGAGGACGGTATCGGTTACCTGCCCTCTGTTCCACAGCATGACGCGGTAGTTGCCCCGCTCGCGATTTTCCATGAAGAGGGGCACGTTATCGAAGGTGATATGGCGGAGCTGCATGTCCACTTCGCCCTGGATGGCGCGCAGGTTGAGCTGGTCCTTGCCGTCAACCAGACTCCAGTGGATGGCGTCGATGTAGGGGAGCTGGTTGCCCTCCGGGTCGACCTTCCAGTAGAAGGCGTTGCGGTCGGCGATGAGCGGATCGCTGTGGGAGGGCGTACTGAGATTCCAAGGAAGATAGCTGGGCGTGTCGGGATTGCGGCGTGTGTCCGGCTTGGTGCCGAAGAGCTGGTACCAGTGCTCGACGCCGGCTTCATCCATCATCGCTTCCAGCTCGTCCTCGTCGGCATAGTTGATGTGGAACTGTTTGAGGTAGTGGGAACAGTATCTGGCGAATGCGTCCCCCCACAAGGAGCCGAGCACATTGATGAACAGAGCGTATGGAGAGGCAAACCTGAATTCGAGCGTGTAGTCATCCAGTTTTGAGATCACCACCGGCTCGCCGCCGACGATGAGCCAGTTGGGGAAGGAGGGGGTCAGATCCTCGTTGAGGAGCACGTCCTCATAGTAGAAGAGGAGGTCATTGGCGGTGTAGGGCTCGCCGTCGGACCATTTCATTCCCGGGCGGAGGTGGAAGGTGAAGGTCGAGCCGTCGTCGGACACTTCCCAACTTTCGAAGACGTTGGGGTTGATCTGTGTGCCGTCCTTGTTGTAGCGGACAAGATGCTCACCGCCGACCTTACCGCCGAGTTGGTTGTCGCTGGCAGAGGTCGCCAGCCGGTTCCAGATGCCGCCGTAGTCGCCGATTTCTTCTTCGGGTGTGATGACGAGCGGTTCGAGCGGCAGCCGTTCATCGACGGGCGGGAGCTGGCCGTTCGCCACCATCTCGGCAAGCATGGGGGCCTCGTTGTACTTGGAAGGCGCTGCCGCGGAATCTGCCGGGGCCTCCTCAGCCTGGGCATCGGCAGCGGCCGGCGCATCGTCTTCGGCGGGCGGTCCGCCGTCGGCGCCGCAGGCGACGGCGACAGCGCCGGCAGCGGCAAATGCCGACACGCGCATGAACTCCCGACGCGAAATCGTCTTGCGTGCTCTTCTCTGCATGACTTGCCTCCTTGAGCAGTGTGAAGGAATTACTATTCTACTTTCCAGGGAGTATGCCGAGTTCGCGAGCGTAATGCCAGCGTCCTTGGAACAAAGTGTGCAGTAGTGTGGAAGGCGGCTGATCTGGCTGCCGTCAATCTCCCAAGGTTGGAAGATTGACGGCAGCCAAATTGTCATCCGTCAGGTTGTACGATCCGCGCCAGGGGGCGCGTTCAACAACCGGATGGATCCCAATCCCTCACCGATGATCCTAACATAAACCGGCGGGTGTTACAACCGTCAAAAAAACGCCCTATGGCAGTTGCTATCTGTCCCAACTGCGGCCGGAGGGATCGGCGCAGTTCACGACGAGTGCGGGTCCCAGCTGCTCGATTTGCAGTTTTATGGTGTCGCCGTCCTGCACAGGTTCCAAACCGAAGTGGTGGGTGCCTGTGGCGACGACGTCGCCGGGCCGCAGGGGTAATACGTTGGTTACCGCGGCGAGCAGTTCGGGGATGTGGCGGTCCATGTCGGCGGTGGTGATGTCGTGCTTCTTTTCGTCATTGACCCACAGGCGGACGGTGAGATCGTTGGCATTGGCAATCTCGTCTCGGGTGACGATAACCGGTCCCAGAGGGGCAAAGGTATGCCAGGATTTTCCGAGGAAGAAGCCGCCGGGCAGGCCCCTGGCGGAGACGTCGATGAACTGCGTGTACCCGAAGACGTGGTCCATTGCGTCCTCGGCGGCGAGATAACTGGCCGCTTTGCCGATGACGATAGCCAGCTCCGGTTCGAAGTGGAAGACGCTGGCTTCGGCGCTGGGGAGGACGACGGTGCCGCCGTGGCCGAGGGCGGCGTTGGGCGACTTGAGGAAGGCGTTGAAGAGGCCGCGTTCGGGCTTGGCAGGCTCGAGGTAGTTGCCGGCGAGGCAGACAAGCTGGCCCGGCCTGGGGATGGGCGGCCGGCAGGTGACGTCATCGAGGGAGAGGCCGGTGGCGGAGGATGCGGCGTCGCGGAGGCGGGGCTCGACGTTGTCCCAGTCGCAGATGAGCATTTCCATCATTTCCTGGGGGGAGTGATGGCCGCAGTCGGCGACGGCGGACGAGACGTCGAGGACCTGGTCGCCGTTCCATACGCCCAGCTTGTAGTCATCGAAGAGGAGAAGTCGCATTGTGGGATTCCTTTTGTGGTTTGAGACGGCGTCTGTGTTGCGAACAGGTTTGGGGGCGAAAACAGGATTGCAACGGTAGAACTGTGGAGGTTGGTGGGGGAACCGACCGAAATAGTTTTGGTAACGGCGCTTGTCGCGCCAGGCAGAGCAGGGCCTATTGTACCAGAACGGGCTTGTGTTAAGAACTGGCGGCTCTTGGGGGAATGGATGGGCGGGGTTGGAGTTTGCCGGACCCGCGGACGGAAGGGGCCGCACTGGGGAAGGGCGGATCCAGGCAGCGTATTCGAGGCAGCCTGTGCGCCATTCGAGGGAATACGGCGCACGCGCCGGGAATAGTGCCTGGACCCGCCGGACGGTGAACAGAAT
Source organism: Caldilineaceae bacterium (assembly GCA_011523365.1). GTDB lineage: Bacteria > Chloroflexota > Anaerolineae > Caldilineales > Caldilineaceae > Bin5. The sequence goes on along the minus strand of WTGY01000012.1, from coordinate 256 downwards.
GGGAGGCTGATTCGGAGAAGCATGTTTCGGTTATTCGAACTGCGGTGGTTTGACAGCGTCCCAGACGTTCTCCAGCATCATAGCAGATCATTTGTTCTATTGGCAAATGGAAAAACTGATAAGTGGGGTGTATACGAAGATGATTTGTGGGTGGGGCGGGGGACGGTAAAAGGCCTACCCCTACGGGGGCGTATTGGTGGATGGGGAAGGGCGGATCCAGGCAGCGTATTCGAGGCAGCCTGTGCGCCATTCGAGG
>WTGY01000056.1 GCA_011523365.1 Caldilineaceae bacterium | reverse complement strand
CCCGCACAAGGGAGGGCCGAATAGGCCCGACCGCCCAAAACTGCAGTAGTCAGTGGTCAGAGACGGTGCTATTACTGCCTCAGATCTGATCGCGGACTGGACATGGCTCTGTTGCTAGCTCAGGTATAGGAAAGTTGGCCCCATTTTGGGATGCACGCCGCGACGGGAGCGCCCCGAAGTAAAGGCGTGCCTGTGTTATACTGGGAGACCGACTCGGTGGGAGATTCTGACAAGGGGGTTCAACTGAACAGTAACGAACTGGCGCGGAAGATCGTGGAGATCATTGAAGAGAAGCAGGCGGCAGACATTGTCCTACTTGACGTAAGTGAACAGACCAGCATTGCAACTTATTTTGTGCTGGGCAGCGTGGACAACGTACGACAAGCCAATGCGATACGGGATGATCTGTGGGAGCAGCTGCGAATCGAGCAGAAGATGCGGCCTTTGAACGTCCACGACCTGCGGCAAGAAGGGGGAGGGTGGCTCCTTGCCGATTATGGCGATGTCATTCTGCATCTGTTTACGGAGGAGACGCGGCGCCGCTACGACCTGGAAGGGCTGTGGAGCGACGCCCACGTCGTGATGAAGATTCTGTAGAGGGAGCTGATTGGGGCACGGGTACGGCCGGAGCGCTCAGGCAGCGACGTCTGACCGATAGAGTGCGACGGCGGCTTCGGTATCCATGTGTTCGGTGGCGTCGAACAGGTCGGTGGTGTCGCCTTCACCATCGTGGACGTCAGGGTTTTCTTGTGACCGATAGGCGTCGTCCTGTGCGATCCCTGCGGCCAGCATCGTCTTGACAATCCGGGGCGGTGTGGAAGAGATATCGGCCCCGACGAGGGTGCCGAAGAAGTTGGCGATTTCGAACATGGCCTCGAAGGGGCCGGCGGAGAGATGGACGCCATTGTTTGCGATGGTCACTTCGTCGAATCCGTAGTGGGCGGGACTGGCATGAAGCTGGCCGCGAATGGAGCCGGTTCCGGCGCGTTCGGGGAAGGTATCGCCTATCATCTGGTCGCGCAGATTGGCCCACGGCGTGTCGGAATGGAGGAGCATTAGGGCGATGCGATGGGCAGGCTCGGTGAAGTGGGCCAGCTGGGCGGGGTGGAAGCCATTGACTAGGATGAATTTTTCGCCGGTCTCTTCATAGGCCTGGACGTAGAACCCCGAACGAACTTTGTACGCCTTCTTTGTGAACCAGAGGTCGTCCAAAGTAGCCGGCGTGTAAGCGGGATGGGCGTTCAGGAATTCGTGGCCGCCGATCAGAGGGTATTCGGGAGGGGGGACGGCAAGGGCGTCGTAGACAGTTTGCCTGTCAGTGACGTCGAGGCCGGTTGAGGCGGTCTTGGAGAGGACGTTGATGGCGCCGTAGTGACGGTCCATGCTCTCTTTCTGTTCGAGGGCCGGGCCGCCGACCAGAACCATGCCTTCTACGGAGGCGTCGAACTCAGCGAGCTTGGCCCAGATCAGGTCGATGGCGTTGCCGAGGCAGGTCGGGTCTTCTATAGCCAGAATCTCCGGTTTTATGAACATGAGCAGCTCGTTCTGCCGCTGCGTCTGCCCGATGGCAGGGGGCTGAATGACTGCAATGTCTTCATCGCTCTGCAGTGAATCAAGCAGAGCTTGTTTCAGGTCGTGCTGACTGTGCACACATCGCTCCTTTAGTGCGCCGGGATGTCCGGAAGAAAAGACTGGCTGCAGTTGTGACGGGCTCGTTTCCGGACTGATTTACGGTGGCGGTCCCAGCCGTGCCGCCTCCGCAGCAGAGTACCGCAGACCCCATGTTTTGACAAAAAAAGACTATTGAGGCGACGAGTTCGCCGGGGCCGGAACGCGGCGCGCGCCAAGCAAGCTCAGAATTCCCTCCTGGCGGCGTTCAGCAAGGCCGCGTCTTGGGGAGAGACGGAGATGTCGGTTGGGACGGCGAAGGCGTTTTTGTAGGCAAAGCGTGTGATGGCGTACTCGCCGTCGGGGTCCATGGCTTCGAGGGGGGCACGGGCCAGCGCCTTGTCGTCTTCATCGCCGATGTGGGCGGAAACTACCCAGCCGAGGAGCAGGTTGGCGTTGAGGGAGACAAGAAGACGCGCCAGATGGAGGGCCTCCTCCGTGCGACCGTCGTGCCAAGAGGCTTCAAGCAGACCGCTCTGAAAGTCGAGGCGGCCGGGCTCCTCGTCTGTCAATTCGGAGTAGACGCGTATGGCCCTGTCCCAGCGGCCGCCCATCCGGTAGAGGGTTGCCAGAGCGGGTCGGGTGAGCATGAGAGGGCGTTTCTGGCGCAAGAGGGTGCGCGACAGCCCCTGTCGGATTGGGCGATTGTAGGGGGCGTTTTCGAGGGCCAGAGTCCAGAAGCGTTGGGCTTTTGTCAGGTTGCCGCCGGCTTCTGCGTCGCGGGCGAGGACGGCCCAGGCGAGTTCGCTGCCGGGGTCGGCGCTCAGCAGGCGCAGCGCCCAGTCCTTGCCTTCGTGCCAGCGGCGCATCAGCCAGATGACCTGAAGAAAGCGGAAATAGGTAGGCAAGTGGCGGGGCAGGCTTTTGAGGATAACGCGAATCAGCGGTGCGGCCTCTTCGGGACGGTTGGCTGCCAGGCGGCGGTCGATGACCTCGTTCCAGTGGGAAAGCTGCGTGCTTATTGGGCGGGACCGGCCAAAACGGGTTGGAGTCATTCGAGCCGATGCGCCCGGTCTTTTTGCAGCAGTTCGATCATCACGCCGTGTGCGGTCTGGGGATGGAGAAAGGCGACGAGGCCATGGACGCCTTGACGGGGGGTTTCGTCGATCAGTCGGACGCCTCGGGCCCGGAGCTCCTTCAGAGTGTGCGCAATGTCGGGGACGGCGAAACAGACGTGGTGGCTGCCTTCGCCACGACGCGCCAGGAAGCGGGCGGTGCCGCTCTCTTCATCGGTGGGGGAGAGGAGTTCGATGGTGGTGCGGCCGGCATCGAGAAATGCGATTTCGACCCCGTGCTCGGGCGCGTCGAGGCGTTCGAGGAGGCGGAAGCCGAGGATGTCGCAGTAGGTGGCGAGGGCGTCGTCGAGGTCATGGACGACTATGCCGAAGTGGTCGATTTGGGCGTTGGTAAATCCCATAGGATTCTGTTGCCTCTCCCAAAGGAGATTTTGGGTTCAAAACCTCTATTTGTCTCCTCAACTCTGATAGAAACCGTACACTTGCATCGTGCCCTTTAGGTCGGTACAACCACATGAATGACCTTGCGTTCAGTTGGTCCTATGGTCTGGGCAAATGCTCCACTTTGAGGTCGTGGGAGATCGTCCAAATAATTTGAGGATTCTATGTGATAGAAATTTCTAAGGACAAAGTCAAAAAACTGCAATGGTGTTAGCGGCGCTGTCACCGGAATACGACAGTTCCTGTATTGCCCTAGAGTCAAGTGACACTTGGGGTGCGCTAACTCTCTGTGGACCTTGTCTCGTTCATCAAAGTCGAAACGAATTGGGACTGGAATGATTTTCCTATCAACCACATGAGCGTAGACTTCCATCTTCTAGGTAGATATCCGGGCTACCCTGAAATTCGTCCAGATGCGGTGCGGGGAAAAAAGCAAGCCTATGGCGCGTTAGGGTTCGACCTGCGAACTCGTACATCAACTGAATCAGTGCGCCATCGAGCATCTTCACATTGTAGGCACGCGATAGAACAAGGCGTTTATATATTTCGCCGTATTCAAGATCCTTAAGTGCTGTTGACACGTGTTCGGCATTCTGGAAAGTGACGTGCTCAAGGTCTTTCCTCACTGTCCGCCGGAAGGCCAAGCTTTGAGAGTCGGCGAGACCGGATTTGACAAGGAATCCAATTGAACTGTTGATCTGATGTACTATCAGCCTAGCAGGCGGCAATGAGATTACGCCCTTTCCAAGAGCTCTCGCAACTTTGCGACCGTTTCTTCGTCAAAATCTTCAGCCCGGATAGAGCCAGACTCTAGATATTGGATTAGATCCTCAATGCTCTGCTGGCTGTTCTGAATCCGTTTTCGCTCTGCCATCGTCATGTCGCGATTGACAATTTGCAACTGCTCGCGCTGTTCCTGTGTAGGGTAAACAAACTGCAATTCAAAGTCATGCACTTTGAGTCTTTCGTACTCCTCCATCAATTCTGCCATACCGCTACCGACTCCGAGAACCCGGACCCATGCCTTGCTTCTTGTTATGGCAGTAAAAAGTTGATTACGTATGTTTGCCAAGTTCCACGCAGCAGCATGACAGTCCTGGGCATTGACAATATAGATCATTCCTGCTTCATTCCCCTTTGAGCGGTAAATGCCTGTGAAAGTTACTGAATCATCGCTGGGCAGAAAAAACGTGTCTGGCCCTGTGTCAACTCCGACAAGATGGGAATTGATGCCCATATTTAGTAGACGCCAGCGAATCGGACCGACCTTCTTTCGTGTCGAAAGTGGATCGGGGTTGATGACAACGACATCGTTGTGCTTCAATTCATCGTATTCGAGATTGTACCTAATAGCATTCGCCAGCCATTCAGCTTGTTCTTCCTCGCTCTCAAAATGGATGAACCGAATCAGATCATTCAGGTCAACCTGACCATCGTACAACAGGTCCTCCAGGAATCTTGGACTCGTTTCGGGCGGTCTGACAAGAGTTACTGTTGAACCTTCACTCAATTCTCCCTCTCTTAGATCATATCCGATCTCTTCCCACAGTTGAGGATGATCGAACATTTGAATTAGGCCAGTTTCGGCATCCTTTGGTGTGTTTCTGTATATCCCGAATCCTAGTGCATGGGCAGTTACAAGAACTGGACGGGAATTGCGGTAGCACTTGTCCAATATTATGTCTCGTTTTGGCCCAAAAATATCGGTACTGTCGAAACGCACTTTTGGTAAACCGTCCGCATCTCTGCCGAAGACATCCTCAGGGGCAGGTAGAGATTCTCCAGAAAGCTTCTGCAACTCATCATAGGCATACACGAGTCTCTTTGGTTCGTTCAAGAATTCGTAGCAAAGTCTCAAAAATGAAACTGGCAGATCCTGTGCTTCATCAACGAGTATCACATCATAGGCCTGCTTAGCATCTCCAATATGGCTAAGTGCGTATTGGCAGGCGCTTGAAAACTCCTTTCCCTGCGGAAACTGTCTACGCGCAGTTTGAAAATCGAAGTAATCTGCACCATGTGTTCGACAGAATTCGAAATATATTCCGTCGCGGTCTCCGCCACCGGAGGCGCCCCACGCATGCACAATGCGAAGTTTTTCCCAGTCTGGTTCCTCCCCTCTCTCTCCAAGCGAGAACTTGTAAATTAGGTCGCGAAAAAAGTCCTTTAGGGAGCGAGTGTGAAAAGTAACAGCGATTCGCCATTCGGGATGCTTAGCATGAAGGTAGGCCGCCTTTCGAGCCAGGACAATGGTTTTGCCTGCCCCCGCAAGTCCACGAATGCGTTGAACACCATTCACGGTTTCAATAAAAGCCTGACTTTGCTTAGAGTCCATAGTGGCGATTGAGTCTTCCAAGCGTTTTAGTCTTGCGCCGCGAGAGTCTTCGCGAGTGAGTGATCGTCTGGTCTTGCTCTGGCGAATTGTCCGAATGTTCTCTATCGTGGACAAGGCACGTCGGAAGACTTCCTCCTTTCCGCCTGGCCATTTGCAGTTCTCCATCTCTTGAACGAGTGACTGAGAATTCGCAAGCGGATATCCTTCGGCAATCTGCGGGTACAATTGCTGGATGCCCGGTGCAAAAGAAATGGTTGAGATGGGGATTGCTAGCTCTCCCTTGTGCATCAGTTCTCGATGTAGCTTCAAGAGAGCCTCGACCTTATTTGCCGAGTCGTCTTGTCGATGTTCGAAGTCGCCTGGCTCTGCACCTTCGATCAAATCAAAAACGACAATTCCTCCTTCAACAGAAACCAGTAGAGCGTCGATCGGATGTGGCCCGTCAGGCGTGCCTATAATCGGGTAACCGACAAATAGACGACCGGACCAATTGGGCAATTGGGACAGAATCCTTGCCAATTCGTCACTTGATACAGGTTTGCTGCTTGTGCCCCTAATTGTTTCTATACTCACGGCAGATTCTCCACATTAGTCTGGACCGGACTTCCCCAGAAATCTGTGCTGCAGCACTTCGACTCTCTTTGCTGAAAATTCCTTCCTGTCCTAATTCTAGGTTGTGCAGGATTATAACATGGCTAGCTTGCGCGTCCGGTAGCCAAGCTCCTATTGGAAGGACTTTCCCTCAAGTGAGACCGATTCCAGATACGGCGTTGGCGCCAAAAACAGTTTCAGAAGCGGGCCTTTAGCGCAGCTATTCTGAGATTCGCTTGTGCAGGTAGTTTTCGCCGCTGCCGGTGAACATGCGGCGGTTCTGGGTTAGGACACGGCCGCGAGCGCTGACTTCAGTTTCGAGCGGGACAGGGTGCAGGAAGCGTGTTGTCAGCTCGGCGGTTATGCCCCATCGCTCCACGTCTTCTCCGGCGCCGTAGTTGATGGCACGGGCGATGGTCTCGTCTAGGACGCCGGTGAGGACACCGCCGTGCACGCGACCCGGGTAGCCCTGGTGGCAGTGCCGGCCGGAGAAGCGTGCGAGGAGTTCGGGAGCGCCGGCGGCGGAGACTGTCTCGTAGAAGCGCACTTTCACGCCGGCAACGTTTTGCAGGCCGCAGACAAAGCAGAAGGCGCTGTTGGGTTGCTTCTACATTACACCCAACTTGACGGCAGGTATTCGCCGAACTCGGCGCGGAGGGCGTCGCAGATTTCGCCGATGGTGACATCGCTCTCGACCGCTTCGATGAAGAGGGGCATCAGAGGCGCGCCGGTTGAGCGGGCGGCTTGCCGGATGCGCTGGAGCACCTCGGATGCCCTGTGCGTATCACGGCGGGCGCGGAGAGCGGCGAGGGCAGCGATCTGCTCATTCTGCACGACTTCGTCGACGTGCAAGGTCTCCTCGGGGAGGGATGCGCCGCCCTGATGGCGGTTGACGCCGACGACGGTCTGGTCCCCGCTTTCGATGGCGCGCAGGGAGGCATATGCCGACTCCTGAATTTCGCGCTGGATGAAACCGTCGGCGACGGCCTGCATGGCGCCGCCCAATTCGTCGATGCGTTCGATGTAGGCGCGGGCCTGACGTTCGATTTCGTCGGTGAGCCATTCGATATAGTAGCTGCCGCCGAGCGGGTCGACGACATCGCCGACGCCGCTCTCGCCGGCGAGTATCTGTTGCGTACGCAGCGCGATTTCGACGGCTTTCTCAGTGGGTAGTGCGAGCGCCTCGTCCTTTGAATTGGTGTGCAGGCTCTGGGTTCCACCCAGTATAGCGGCCAAGGCTTGAACGGTAACGCGAACAATGTTGTTGTCGGGCTGTTGCGTTGTCAGGGTACTGCCGCCGGTCTGGGTGTGGAAGCGAAGACGCCAGCTTTTGGGGTCGGCGGCGTTGAACCGTTTTCGCATCAGTTTGGCCCACAGGCGACGGGCGGCGCGAAACTTGGCCACCTCCTCGAGGAAGTCGTTGTGGGCATTGAAAAAGAAGCTGATCTGGGATGCGATGAGGTCCACGTCAAGGCCGACCTTGATGGCTTGTTGCACGTATTCGACGGCATTGGCGAGTGTGAAGGCCACTTCCTGGACGGCGCTACTGCCGGCTTCGCGGATGTGGTAGCCGCTTACCGATATTGTGTTCCATCTGGGCACGTGCCGGGCGCAGTAGAGAAACAGGTCGGTCATCAGGCGCATGGAGGGCGCGGGCGGGAAGATGTAGGTGCCGCGGGCGATGTACTCTTTCAGAATGTCGTTCTGGACGGTACCCCGCAGTTTATCGAGAGGCACGCCTTGTTCCTTGGCGACGGCGACGACCATGGCCAATAGGATGGCAGCCGGGGCGTTGATGGTCATGCTGACGCTGACTTCGTCGAGGGGAATGCCTTTGAGAAGCGTGCGCATGTCCTGCAAGGAGCTGATGGAGACGCCGACTTTGCCCACTTCGCCCTGGGCGAGAAGGTGGTTGGCGTCGTAGCCTATTTGGGTAGGCAGGTCGAAGGCGACGGAGAGGCCGGTCTGTCCCTGTGCGATGAGGTAGTGGTAGCGCTTGTTGCTCTCGGCTGCGGAGCCGAAGCCTGCGTACTGACGCATGGTCCAGAGCCGGCCGCGATACATGTTTGGCTGCACGCCGCGGGTGAATGGGTATTCGCCGGGGAAGCCGAGCTTTTGCAGGTATTCTTCGTCGTTGCCGTCGATGGAAGCCGCTACGGAAGGTGTGTAGAGGGGTTGGATGACGATGGAGGGGCTGCTGGTCGTGAACTGCTGTTTGCGTTCGGGGAAGCGGCTCACGACGGGGGCGAGGGTATTTTCCTGCCAAGCTCTTTTGAGGGCAGTCAGTTTGTTGGGGTTGGGATGCGGCTGTGGGCCACGGGCATTTGTTTTGCCACTCGGTTCATCCATCACGGTACACTCAGTCGACGTGCGGCGAGTCCTGACCGGATTACATTTCCAGCCGTCCGGCCAGGGCGCTGCTCAGGGTCATTTCATCGGCGTATTCGAGATCGCCGCCGGTTGGCAGGCCGCGGGCGAGGCGGGTGACGCGAACACCCAGGGGCTTGATGAGGCGGGCAATGTACATTGCGGTGGCTTCACCTTCAAGGTTTGGGTTGGTGGCCACAAGCAGCTCGCGCGTTTCGCCGTAACCGGCCTGATCGCCGGGCTGCAGCCGGCCGAGCAGCTCGCGAAGCTTAAGGTCGTCAGGGCCGATTCCTTCGACGGGTGAGATTGCACCGTGAAGCACGTGGTAGAGGCCCTGGTATGATCCGGTGCGCTCTATGGCCTGGACGTCGAGCGGCTCTTCGACGACGCAGATGATGGACCTATCGCGCTGTTCGTTGTCGCAGATTGCGCAGGGGTCTTTGTCGGCGATGTTGTGGCAGAGGCCGCAAAAAAGGGTACCGGCCTTAAGGTCCTGCAGGGCTGTTGCCAGGGTGAGCGCGATCTCCTCGTCGCTGCGCAGTAGGAAGTAGGCGAGACGAGAGGCGGATTTAGGGCCGATGCCCGGCAGACGGCTGAAGGCGTCGATGAGGTTGGAAACTGGTTGTGCCAGCGGCGCCATTGCGCGATCTCAGGATGCTATAGGTTCAGAATCCAAGGCCAGGGATGTTAAGGCCGTCGGCGAATCCACCCATGCGTTCTTCGGTGAGGGATTTCACCTTTTCCGAGGCGTCGCCTATGGCTGCCAGAAGGAGGTCTTCCAGCATTTCCACGTCGTCGGGGTCGACGACTTCCGGTTTGACGCGCACGGCCTGGACTGCCTGATGGCCGTCCATATCCACTTCGACCATGCCCCCGCCGGCGCTGCCGGTTACGATCTCTTCGGCCAGTTCTTCCTGTGCCTTTTCCATGTCACCCTGCATCTTGCGCACGCGGGCGGCGAGGTCACCGCCCATGCCGCCGCCGATTGAGCCGCCGGCAGGCATGCCAGGGGCGCCGCCTCCGAAGGGATTGTTGCCGCTTCTTGTTCTGCGATTTCTCTTCTTTTTCGCCATTCATTTTCTCCCGGTGCAAGTGGTACGTTGCTGCTTCAGTGTCGGTCGGCTCCGCGACGGCTCTCGTTGACCTGGGCGCCCAGTTCGGACACGGCGTACTCCAGCAAGGGATCCGGCCCACTGGTAGTGTTCTCCTCGACGGCCTGCCCTGTGTTAGAAGGGATCGAGGCTTTTTCGCCGCTCTGGCAGATGACCGTTACCTGCTGGCCGAGTATCTCTGTCAGGATTGCGGCGATGGCGTCCCTGGTTTTGGCCTCGGAAATCACGCCCTGGGTAAAGGAGTTGTTTCCGAAGGCGATTGCCACGGCATCTCCGCCGATGGCAAGATCGCGTATGGAGCGCAGCGAGGCTTGTTGCTTTGGGCCGCACCGTTCGCGGACTTTGTTCATGAACTCGTCCCAGCGGTTTCTCAGGCGCTGCATAGCCTCGGCATCCAGTGGCGCTGCGGCCGGCCGATCGGCGACCGGACTCCCGTCGGGGCGCGCAGCGGGCGGCGTGGTACCTTTGGCCGCGGCGGGGGAAGGGGGTGTTGCCGGCTGGGCAGCTGTCCGGGGGGGCGCCGCCGCCGCAACGGGCTGAGGTTGAACACCTTCGATGAGTTCGACGAGCGCCAGCTCCAGGGGAAGCTGGGGCTGGAAGCCTCCTTTGAGCTCCGACATGGCCTGGCTGAACCGTTTGATGGCCCAAAGCGTATCGGCGTTGTCTATCTTCTTTGCCTGTTCTTGCATAGTGTGGACGGTGTCGGGAGCGCAGTCGTCAAGCAGCGCGCCATCGCCGACCATTTGCACGAGCATTACGCCGCGCAGGTGTTCGATCACCTGGCCCACGAATTCGGTGAGGCTTCCTCCCTGGAGAAGCAGGTCGTGGATCAGGGCCAAGCCTGCGGATACATCTTTGGCCGCCAAGGCATCCACAAGCGCGGATACCGTTTCACTGGCAGCGCTGCCCAAGACCTGTTGCACTTGTTCCAGGGAGATTGCGAGGTTGTCATCCCCGGGGGAGGCGGCGCCGTAGCTGGTCATCTGGTCGAGGAGACTGACTGCGTCGCGCATACAGCCTTGTGCACTACGAGCAATGGCGAAGACCGCGGCTTCCTGGACTTCGAAACCCTCTTCGGCGGCGATGTGCGTCAGGTGGTCTGCGATTTCGGCGACTGGAATGCGGCGGAAATCAAAGCGCTGGCAGCGGCTGAGAACGGTAGCGGGAATGCGATGGGGTTCGGTCGTCGCCAGGACGAAACGTGCGTAGGGGGGAGGCTCTTCCAGCGTTTTCAGCAGGGCGTTGAAAGCGCTGGTGCTGAGCATGTGTACCTCGTCGATGATGTAGATCTTGTAGCGGGACTCGCTAGGCTGGAAGCCGACCTTTTCGCGGAGTTCTCTAACGTCGTCGACACTGTTGTTGCTGGCAGCGTCAATTTCGATGAGGTCCAACATGCGGCCTTCGTTGATGGCGGTGCAATGGTCGCAGCGGTTACAGGGCTGGTTCTCCTGGTCGGTACAGTTCAGCGCTTTGGCAAGGATTCTGGCGGTGGAGGTCTTGCCGGTGCCGCGGGGTCCGGCAAACAGGTAGGCGTGAGCGACCCGCCCATCGCGCAGAGCGTTGAGGAGGGTGGTCGTCACGTGTTCCTGCCCTACGACCTCGTCAAAGGTCTGGCTGCGCCACTTGCGGTAGAGCGCCTGTGCCATGTGTCTCGCTCCAATTGGACGACAGATTCGGGGAAGGCTCGCGCCCGTAAACGGCCCATTCGGACAACACAGTTCAGTCTACCACCGGGCAGAAGGGGGAGCAAACAGATAGGCGTTTTCGGGTGCTGCCCGACTCTGGGGTGAGATGGGGCAGGTACAGGGCTTGACGGCTGTGGTCAGTGACTGGCAGTCTCATGGGGATGGCCGTGAGGACTGGACTAGAGTCAATCGCAATCTGAGGCAAGTGAGGGTTTGAACTCATTCCAGGATGCCAGAGCGTTTTCCTGCGTGGTATACTTCAGTTATGGGCAAAAAGATCATTCATTCGCTTCCCCAGAGAAGGGTCGTGGAGGAGGCGGTCGCGGGACTTGCCGATACGACTTCCGAGTCGGACATGGTTAGAGAGGCGCAGAGGATCGCGCACGAATTCCCTCCAGAGCTAGTACTCCCGGCAGTTCGCAAGCATCTGGATACGGTCAGCAGCCAGATGCGGGGCGGCTTGGGCCGGCTCGCGGCGCTACTGGGTGGGCCGGAAACGGCTGAGATGCTGCGCAAAGAGGCTGGACGACGGGACAATCCCACACAGACTCGATTGAACGCGGCGATGATCCTGGAGAAGTTTCTTCAGATTGAGGTTTCGGCGGGCCTGATGGGGGATTTGAGGGATCCGAATCTGATTGTGATGCAGAGCCTGCAGGAAGCGGTGGCGGAGGCGCGGTCGAACCGGCACGTGCTGCTCGAGTACGAGAGACAGATGAGGCAGGAGAATCAGGATGTTGCCTACCTGGTGCTTGATCTCATCGGCCAATTGCCGGAAGCTGACCGGCCGGAGTTGCTGCGGCTGATCGCGTACGATTCCCGGAGGGGCATCGCCGAGGCAGCACTGGACAGTCTGGGCGCGCTACGCGGGCCTGAAGTCGGGAGGCAGAGCGCGGCGGCGTTACACACGCTGCAGTCGACTTTGCGGCCAGAACTGGCGCAGACTGCGGAGCGAAACCTGCGCAAGCTGCGGCTTGCGGGCGTTCGCTGGGAACTTCAGAGTGCTGACGACTGGTGGGCGCTCCTCTCGCCAAGCGATATACAGGGCACGCAGCACCTTTGGTTCCTCGGTGAGTGTGCCGAAGATTACTGCAGACTGGTCGGGCTGCGCGTCAACAGAGGGGCGGGGATTCTTGGGGCATTTGGGGGCGAGAGCCTGGAAAGGCGCCAACTTCCAACGAGGCGACAGGTAGGGGAGTCGCTGTCTATTTCGGTGGCACCCGGAGAGAGGACCGTTTTCGTTGTCGTTCCTTACAGCTATGCGCGAAATTGCCTGCAAGAGAGCCTGGAGGGCCAGTGGCAGGGCTCGGAGCGTCCTTTGCCGGACGAGTTCAAGCTGTTCTGTCCCTTTTTGTTCGAGTGTGAGGGAGAAGCAGATCTTGGTGGGTTGTCGTCCTTACTGGATTCAGGGCGGGAGCTGTGGGAAAGGAAGAGGGAAGAACTGCCAGCGATTGCGGCTGCGCTTTTGAAGCATCCGGCTATGGCAAGCTGGGTGCTGCCGGTAGCAAATACAGACGCAGCTGCGGGAGAGATTGGGCGCCGGTTGGCGGGCGGCAATGCGGATAGAAGTGGATTGGGGAGTCTGGGCGGCATTTCGGTGGAGGCATTGGGCAGGTTGGCGGCGTCAGTTGTATCTGAGGAGGTTCCGCGAGAACTGGCGGTGCAACTGCGGCAGGCGCTGCTGGCGCAGGCGGCGTGGCTGCATTTTGGGGGAGACGAGACTCACGCCGGCTACGCTGTGATCGTTGCTGCAAGCTTAGTCAGCGAACAGCTTCACAGCCATCCGTTTCTGTTGCAGATGGTTGCGCTGGGATTTCTTCAACAGTTGGGAGAAGGGAGCGCGGAGGAAGAACAGAAGTGAGTCTGGCTGAAAGTCTCAAAGGTTCAAGTTCAAGCAGATTGCAGTCAGAGGGCCCCCATCGCGGGTCTCTAGAGAGAGGTATCTGCTAGTCCGTTCTTTTTTACGTACTGTGTGCCTTCTGCCTGGATCGGGAATGAAGGAACGCACCACCAGGAATTCTATGGCGGACTCTTGAAAGTCATAGCGGTGTACGGTGGGCAAGAGTGGGCGTTGCCTCACCCGCCTTTCCTGCGCTCGCCCACAATTGGAATCTGGCACAACGCGGCATTGGGGGAGCACCGGCCGTCGCGGGACGCTAACGTCGAATTGCCGCGCACCCGCTGCGGCGCGAGTAGGACCGGGGGCGTTGAGAGGGCGGAGCCCTTGCACAAGTGAGGGCCGAAGGCCCGACCGCCCGGAGTTGCCGTAGTCAGTGGTCAGTGAAAGCAGCGATAAAAGAAGAACTGGAGCGAAGAGAGGGGAGGGGAGAGAGAATTTTGCACTCTTCTTTCAGCGTCGCGAACTGACTATGGCCGAGCATTCACGAATAAGCACAAACAATAGATACAGATTTTGCACAACAGCGAGAAATGTGCTTTAACTAGGATGTAGGGGCCTGGAAACAGGCGGCGAGCAGTGCAGATATGCTCCCGCCTAGCTTCGACCCATTTTTTCCATGGTGAGATGGCTTCGCCCCCAGCATTCTTGTGGGGACAGAGTTGGAATTGGTTGAGGAGGCAGAGACTCTGGGCAATTGAGCCTCCTCTGCAGTGACCCCAGAGGATAGAGCATACAACGGCAGCGTCAGGTATACGCGGATAGCAGGACGTGAGACTCCGTTGCGCAGTTGACTTTTGGTCTGCCTGGTGTGAACGGAACAGCAATGAAGCTGGCCCTCACAAATTCATCGGGAACCACAGCCAAACTTACAGCGCCGAAATGGGGTTGCTCAGTTTGCAGTACCCTTGCCTCCCCTTTGAAAAGTAGCAATGATTTTCCCACGCCCCGGGAACCCCGGACGACACAATCGATAGCAGTCAGCGCTCATATTGAAATCGGCGCGTGCAATGGCGCCTTTCCTCCACAGATGCTCTGTCGGATTTGCCGCGACTCGTTCCAGGAAGAATCGGGGCAAGTGATTTATTTCCTATGGAGGGTAGTTGACTTGGGGTCAATTGTCACTTCAGGAGGAAGGAGGCCGCAAAAGGGAGAAGTCCGGATGGAAAGAGTGAAACAGGAAAAAACTGTTATCAACCTGGCAAAAGGGCGACCTGCGCATGACAGCCACAGCAGTGACAATTTTGGCGCTTGGCTACATTCTTCCCGGGATTGGTTGGGCCTGGGATGGTGACGAGATAGCTGGTTCTTTTGCCAATGATTGAGTGCAACCGACAGGGTACCTGCAAGGGGCGCCCCTACAACTTAGAGGTTCGATGTTCCCTAGCCTTTTCGGATCTTCCCTCTCCTGAAGGCAAGCGATCCGGGGCTTGTCCCGTGCGCACTGCAAACATTTACGACTGGGATTCCGGTCTTAGAGATTTCGTTGGGAAAACCCAGAGGAGCAACGTAGGTGACGTCTGTTGAAAGGGCCTTCTTGAGCAAAATAGGCGATTTGCCCAGTACTTGTGTGTTCCGAGGGCAGGCTGACAGCAGCTGGAAGTTACTTTCTGCAGCGACGCGTCGACTTATCAGTTATTTCGAAGATGAGGAAAGCGTCATTGAGAGTGCACTTTATGCCGATATGCACTGGGTCTACCATCGATCGGTATTGTTGGATCCTGCAAGAAGCTATGGCTTTGGAAGCGCAAATGGCCACAGGATTCCGGACATTCAGCTGCTGGCCAAACTTCATGGCTTCGGCGCGGCAACGGGTTTCCTAGATTTCTCGTTAGACCCTTTGACTGCTTTGTGGTATGCATGTGAAGAGGATGGAATTGATGGGAGGGTGTATGTCCTGGACCTGGACGGTGAGAGCAGGTTTCGGCGGATAGAGATTGGCGAAGCAGTTCAAAGTGTCGAAGAGATTTTCAGATGGCCTGACAGAGAAAGCGGAAACCTTTTTTTTGAGTTGTCGGAACAAGAAAAGAACTCTGCCCGTGCATCGCTAAGCGGAGGATTGGGGGTACAGGCGTGGCCGCTGATTTCAACTGACGCGGTCAGCTCTTTAGTCATCGCCGCTTCTGACAAGCCGCAGATACGTGAAGAACTAGAAGAGATGCTCGGCTTTCGCAAACCTGCTCTTTTTGCCGATCTACAGAGGTTTTCGGTTGTGAACAGCCCAAGACTTCCAATACCACAGATAAGAGATCCTGAATTCAGCCTGCTATTGGGCAACCAGTGCTATTTGCAGGGTGACTTTACTGGCGCGATAGCCCATTACGACCAGAGTATTGAGCTTGCCACTGATGACGAAATGGGTTACTTCCTCTATGTCAGAGGGAATGCCAAAGCAGCATCGGGGAATTTGGGAGGCGCCCGTGGAGACTACGATCTGGGGATCCGCTATGAAGAAAGGCTGGCAGAGGAACTCGCCAGGAAGGCAGACGGCTCAACCAACAAACACCGTATTTGGCAACTCTACTTTAACCGCGGGAACACAAAGGCTGAATTAGAAGACTTGACGGGCGCGCTCGAAGACTATGGAGAAGCAATCCGCATTGGAATGCACGACAGTGTAAGAAGAGCTTCGAGTTACCTGAACAGAGGAAATACATACCTCCAATTGGGGAGATTCTGCGAAGCAGTTTGGGATTATGATGATGCCATAGTAGCCGGCAGTCCCTACGCACAGTTCAACAAAGGCAATGTACTTGTCACGCTGGGCCGCTTTGACGATGCGCTTGAATGTTATGATGCCGCGATTCAAGGTGGAGACAGGGGATTCGGGGTCATCTGCAATCGGAACGGTGTGGCGGCCATACTGAACAGGATAGGCGGGGACGGATACATAGTGGACTCGC
This sequence comes from Caldilineaceae bacterium, assembly GCA_011523365.1. GTDB lineage: Bacteria > Chloroflexota > Anaerolineae > Caldilineales > Caldilineaceae > Bin5. The sequence continues at coordinate 27,797 of WTGY01000056.1, read as the reverse complement.
CGCGGTACAGGGACGATTCGCAACGTTTGGTCATTGAGGTATCTCTGAGGGCCGACCCTGAGAACAGGCATACAGAGTTTTTCAATTTCCATGGCGCAAAAGGAAATGATGGCAACACCGGAGGCGTAAATCTGCCTGGTGGTAAGGGCTACATAGGCAACGTAGGATTTGTCGTCGTGGTGAAGGGTGAGGCGTGGTGATGAAGATGGGGAACGCCTAGATTCGCAGCGTTCCCTGACTGTGTTGCCTCTACTGCCAGCGTGCCCTAGAATGGGAATGACCAGATAATGGTGCTGGATGTCCCAATTCGGGCGCAATGCCCAGGAAGTCGGGAGAAGACTGGAGCGGCACCTATACAAAAGTGAAGAGATTTCTCCTCATCCAGCTGTAGTCGTGCGTTGAATTGCACAGCAGATTCCCAGTCAAATAAGAGATATACGTACGGTAAATGGTGGAGAAACCGATGATGCCGTTACGTTTCACAGGTAGGTCAGGAGACTGAGCGCGTCTTGAAATGCGAATCATTCGGAACTTGAAGTGGAATCTGATCCTTGCGCTGGCGATTGCGGCGGCGGTCATATTAGCTGGGCCTACGACGTTGTCAGGGCAAGCTCCTGCGGGCCAAGATGGCGGCGCCCCTGAAGAGAGTTCCCCGCTCGATGCGGCCACGGAGGTTGAAATTCAGCGCCAGTTCAACGAACTGCGGCGGGAGATTCTGGACGACCGGGCAGACTTGGTGGGATGGTGGCTGACTGGAATCGCAGTTCTGCTGACCTTGTTTGCCTTGGCCTTAGGGTCGGCGGGGTATCTGGCTTTCAGGAGATTGGGGGATATCGAAGAGGCGATACGGGGAAACGTGGAGGCGGCGCGCGGGCATGCAGAAGAGGCGGGCAGGCTTGCGGAAGAGATTCGGGGCTTTGGCGGGGAAGCAGACGAGCCGTTACGCAGCATGGCAGGCGAAGAGCCGGCTTTCGCGCGAACGCAGATCGGCGCGGAATCCAGCCGCGTACCGGGCAGGGCCGGGGCATCTGCCATCGCGGAAGCCCGGCAACTGGAGGAGGAAGGACGGCTGGACGAGTCTATCGAGAGATGGAAGCACATCGCCAGCGTTGCGGAAGGGAGCAACGACGAACTGGCGTCGCTGGCCTTTCGTTCGATAGGTGACTTGTCGGAACGGCTGAGCAGGAGCGCCAGGAGATGACCGAACGGCAAGCGCGGGCGTATTTCCTGCCGAGTGGCGGGTTGAGCGAGGCAGGCGTGTCCGGGTCTCGCGAGGCGCTGGCTGCGTACTCGCAGGCGCTTCGATTGAGGCCAGATTACGCCGAGGCCTACAATAACCGAGGAAATGTAAGCTGCAACCTGGGCCAATATGAAGAAGCAGTTGCGGATTACGATCGGGCAGTTCATCTGAAACCGGATTTGGCCGAAGCCTACATCAACCGGGCCAATGCCAAGGCTGCCCTTCAGCAGTACCAGGATGCGATAGTCGACCTGGGTACGGCGATTCGGTATGACCCGGAAAATGTCTTCGCGTACTTGAATCGAGGGCTACTCCTGGCCGAGCTTGGCCAGTACGGGGATGCAATAGCTGATCTGGACGAGGCAGTCCGCATCGAGCCCGAATACGAGAGGGTCTACCTCGTACGGGGGAGTGTCAGGTCCAGGCTTGGTCGGAGACAGGAGGCAATTGCGGATTTCGACTCGGCAATTGGGCTAAACCCGGACAATGTGGAGACATTCACCAGCCGGGGACTGTTGCAAGTCGAGTTGGGGCGGTACGAGGCGGCCGTCGCCGACTATGCGCGCGCGATACGCTTGCGGCCAAAGTACGCGGCGGCGTACAACAATCGGGGTGTAGCGCAGGCCAAGCTGGGACGCCTTGGCGCGGCTGTGGACGACTATGATGAAGCAGTCCGGCTGCTGCCTGAGAGCGCTGAGCCATATTTTAATCGCGGAAATGCGAAGGAGCGTCGCGGCGAGTATGAGGAGGCCATTGCGGACTACGACCAGGTGATCCTGAGGCGGCCCACCGACATAGAGGCCTACAGGAATCGGGCGGTGGCGAAGGCCGTGCTGGGACGGACAGAGGAGGCGAAGTCAGATGTTGACCGGGCGCTGGAGATTGCGGCGGGGCGAATCTGAGCCTTCGGGATCTTGAACGGGCCGCGGGATGGCGGCAAACGGACTCCCAAGTAGAACCGATCACTATCCGGACCGATGCAACGCCGGGTGCGGACGGCGACAGAGTAGGCAGGCTAAATCGCGGGGTGCCCAGAGAGACAGGTCCGCCTTTACATGAAACTCCCGATTGCCTGGTATTTGGTCTCTGACCAGGTCCCGTATCGTGTCCAAGCAGGGGGCGGGTTGCCCTCGCGGCTCAGAAGATACCCAGCTCGTCTTTGGCGTCCTCGGACATCATGTCGGGACTCCAGAAGGGGGTCCAGACCAGGTGGACGTTGACTTCGCTGACGCTGGGGAAGGCGTTGTGAGCGGTGCGCTGGACGTCGCTGATGATCTGCGGGCCGACCGGGCAACCGGGGCTTGTCAGCGTCATGGTCACGTCGATGTTGTTCTCGTCGGTCACTTCGATATCGTAGACCAGACCGAGGTCGACGATATTCATCATCAGTTCGGGGTCCTTGACATGGGTCCTGATTTCGGTTCGAACCTCGTCGGGCGTGGGTAGTGTGTTATCGCTCATCGGGTCTTTCTCCTCAGAAGGGTCGTTCCACATAGATGTCGCCACCGTCAACCTGAACTTCATAGGATGGGGTCGGCTCGAAAGCGGGCATGCTGAGCGCCTGTCCGGTGCGGATGTCGAAGCGGGCGCCGTGCCTGGGGCACTCGACCTGGCCGCCATTAAGGATTTGGCCTTCGACAAGGGGGCCGCCATCATGCGTACAGACATCCTCGATGGCGTAGTATTCGCCGTCCAGGTTGAATACGGCGATACGGATGCCTTCCAGTTCGACAAGGAGTCGTTCTCCCGGCGGGATGTCCTCAGTTGCGGCGACTCTAACAAAATCTTCCATTTGTGCTTAGTTCCTCGGCGTTTGGTCTAGTCGGGCCACTCTGTCAGGCCGTAAAGACCTGCCTTGAGCGCTTTCAGGGGCAGGAGTGCGCATTTGAGGCGGACGGGCCCGATCTCGATTCCCAGCAAATCGAGGACCTCCTCTTTGCCCCATTCTTTGAGTTCAGCAACGGGCATGCCGATTATTTCCTCCATCATCATTGACGCGCTGGCCTGGCTGATAGCGCATCCCCGGCCTTCAAAGGCGGCATCGGCTACGACGTCGCCTGCGATCTTCAGGTGGACGGTTACCTCGTCGCCGCAGAAGGGATTCAACTCGTGACGGTGGACATCGGCGTCCTCCAGTTTGCCCTTGTGCCGGGGGTGCTTGTAATGGTCAATGATGGCTTCTCGAAACAGGTCCATGTGCCCGTAGTATTGACCTATAGGAAAGGCAAAGGGCGGTAACTGCCCCTTGCCTTTTTTGTGATTGGCAGCTTCAGATTGCAGTAGGGACCAAACGGCAGAGACGCAGCTTCTACCTCTCGATGGGCAGGCCGACAGCATTGCCCCATTCGGTCCAGGAGCCGTCGTAGTTGCGGACGGTATCGTAGCCGAGCAGATAGGTCAGAACAAACCAGGTGTGACTGCTGCGTTCGCCGATGCGGCAGTAGGCCACGATGTTGTCGCTGCCGCTGAGCCCCTGCTCTTCCTCATAGATGGCGCGCAGGTCATCGGCGCTCTTGAATGTGCCGTCGTCATTGGCGGCGCGTGCCCAGGGTACGTTGCGGGCGCCGGCGATATGTCCGCCGCGAAGCGATCCTTCCTGGGGATAGTCGGCCATGTGGAGCAGTTCGCCGCTGTATTCGGCTGGGCTGCGAACATCAACGAGGGGCAGGCCGGCCTGCTGATGGGCCAGTACCTCGTCGCGCATGGCGCGGATTGCGCCGTCGTTGCGCGCAGGCGCGGTGTAGGAGGCGGCAGGGTAGGAGGGCGTGTCGGTCGTAAGCTCTCTGCCCTCGTCGACCCACTTCTGGCGACCACCGTCCATCACTTTGGCGTTTGTGTGTCCGAACAGCTGGAATACCCAGAAGGCGTAGGTCGACCACCAGTTGCTTTTGTCGCCGTAGAAGACGATTGTGGTGTCGTTGGAGATTCCCAGCTTCTCCATAAGAGCCTGGAATTGCTGCTGACCCACATAGTCGCGCACGACGGCGTCGTTCAGGTCGTCCTGCCAGTCGATCTTCTGTGCGCCGGGGATGTGGCCCGTGTCATAGAGCAGGACGTCTTCGTTTGATTCGAGCAGGCGGATATTGTCGTCGTTCAGATGAGCGGCGACCCACTCGGTGCTGACCAACACGTCGGGATTGGCATAGCCTTTGTCTGCCATAGCACTCCTCCAAGATTGGATGTATGTGATTACCTACTAATCTTGCGACTGATAACAGTTTCCAACTTGCGCATGACGGCTTCTACGGGAACGCGATCGAGCACGCCCTGGAGAAAGCCCTGCACAATCATTCTTTCGGCCTGCCGTCTGGTGAGGCCGCGGGCCATGAGGTAGAAAACGTACTCGTCCTCGACCTGTGCGGCGGTGGCTGCGTGTGTACAGCGGACGTCGTCGGCCTCGATTTCGAGCCCCGGGATGCTGTCGGCGCGGGCGCTTCTATCCAGGATGAGGTTTCCATTGCGTTGGAAGGCGTCGGTTTTCTGCGCGCCGGGCAGCACTCTGATTATACCCATATATACGCTGCGGGCACGATGTTTGAGAGCGCCGTTGAAGAGCAGGTCGCTGTAGCAGTTGGCTACACGATGTAGCTGCAAGGTTTGGTGGTCAATGTGCTGGCGCCGGGTTGGGAAGTAGAGTCCCAGCAGCTCGCCGTGTCCACCTTCCCCTCGCAGGTCCAGGTCGAGGAAGGCCTTAGTCAGACGGCTGCCCCAACTTACCTGGATCCAGCGCAGGTCGGCGTCCTTGCCCAGTACTGCCCGCCCGGTAAGGAAGTTCCAGGCGGTATGCTGGAAGTCCTGCAGATTCATGTAGCGGACGTGTGCATTGTCCTTCAGGATAAGCTCCACGACGGAGGCCTGCAAGGCGTTTTCGGCACCCATGAGATCATCGACAAGGGTCACTTCGGCTCCTTCCTCGGCCACGAGAAGGGTATGGTGATAGCCACCAACGCGTTCGCCCTGGAAGAGGACTGCATGCAGAGGAAGTTCCACCTTCGTATTGCGGGGGACGAAGATAAAGGAGCCGGTATCCCACAGCGCGGCGTGCAGTGCTGCGAATTTGTTGGCGTCCGGGGTCACAGCCTCGGTCATGAAGTATTGTTGTACCAGTTCAGGGTGCTGCTGTACGGCCGTCTGCAGGTCTGTAAATAAGACGCCCTTTTCTCTCAGCTTTTCAATCTCCTCGTTGTACAGAACGCCTCCGTCGCGATAGATCAGGCAGGCTGAGGACTCCATCTCCTCAAGGGCAGTAAGGAAGACCGGTTCAAGGCCATCACGTTCAACTGTCCCGTCGGGGACGGCGAAGGGTGTAAAGTTTTCCAATTTGAAGCCGGTCAGGCGCGTGCGGCGCCAGGCTTCATCGGTGGGCTTGGGCCATGGCAGGCTTTCGAATGTCTGCCAGGCTCGCAAGCGGAAGTCCAACATCCAAGAGGGTTCGTTTTTTGCAGCCGACGCCTGGCGCACAGTTTCCTGCGAGAAGCCGGCGGCTGCGTCGACGATTGCCTGTGGTTCCTTTAATAGTACACTCACAATCATTTGCCTCGTTACGGGAAAACGGGAGTCAGTTCGTCTTTGACTGCATCCCGGTGCGCAATGCGCAGTTCGAGTCGCCTTTCGCCCCTGGTTGGGGCTGATGCCTGCTTCAGGCGAGCTATCCGATGCTGCCTTCCATCTGCAGTTGGATAAGCCGGTTCATTTCGACGGCGTACTCCATGGGCAGCTCTTTTACAAGGGGTTCGATGAAGCCACCTACGATCATGGCGGCGGCCTCGTCCTCGTCGATGCCGCGGCTCATCAGATAGAAGAGCTGTTCTTCTCCGATCTTGCTGACCGATGCTTCGTGGCCGATGCTGACATCGTCCTCGTCGATTTCGATGTAAGGGTATGTGTCGGAGCGGCTGTCGGCGTCCAGCAGGAGGGCATCGCAGACGACATTGCTGCGGCTGTGTTGTGCGCCCTTGGCCACTTTAAGTAGGCCGCGATAGCTGGCGCGGCCGCCATCCTTGCTGATTGACTTGGAGACGATTTTGGAGCTGGTGTTGGGGGCGGCATGGACGACTTTACCGCCGGCGTCCTGGTGCTGTCCGTTGCCGGCGAAGGCGATGGACAGGATTTCACCGTGGGCCTGGGGGCCCATCATGTAGACGGCGGGGTACTTCATTGTCACCTTGCTACCAAGGTTGCCGTCGATCCACTCCATGGTGGCGTCTTCGTAGGCCATTGCGCGCTTGGTGACAAGGTTGTAGACGTCGGTGCTCCAGTTCTGGATGGTTGTGTAGCGGCAGCGTCCGCCCTTCTTGACGATGATTTCGACGACGGCGCTGTGGAGGCTGTCGCTTGAGTAGATGGGCGCGGTGCAGCCTTCGACGTAGTGGACGCTGGCTCCCTCCTCGACAACGATTAGGGTGCGTTCGAACTGCCCCATATTTTCGGCGTTGATGCGGAAGTAGGCCTGCAAGGGAATGTCGACGTGAACGCCTGCCGGTACATAGACGAAACTGCCGCCGCTCCAGACTGCGCTGTTCAGCGCAGCGAACTTGTTGTCGGCTGCCGGGATGACGGTGGCGAAGTACTCCTTGACGATGTCTGCGTGGTCGCGGAGGCCGCTGTCCATGTCGAGGAAGACGACGCCGAGTTTTTCCCACTCTTCCTTGAGGCTGTGGTAGACGACTTCCGACTCGTACTGGGCGCCGACGCCTGCAAGGAATCTGCGTTCTGCTTCGGGGATACCGAGGCGGTCGAAGGTGCGTTTAATGTCCTCGGGCACGTCGTCCCAACTCTTGCCCTGCTTTTCGGCGGGGCGCAGATAGTAGTAGATGTCGTCGAAGTCGATGCCACTCAGGTCGGCACCCCAGGTCGGCATCGTCTTGGAGAAGAAGATGTCGAGTGCGTCGTGCCGGAACCGGCGCATCCAGTCGGGCTCGTTCTTGATGTTGGAAATCTGGTCGACTACCTGGTGCGTCAGGCCTTTTTCGGACTTGAAAACGGCGTTTTCTTCGTCGCGAAAGCCGTACCGGTACTCTTCCTTGACGCCTTCAAGATGTTGTAGATCGGTGTTTGATGCCACGTTTATCCTCCTCTAGCAGGACTGGCAGGACGGGTTGTGTGTTTACCTTTGCCTTCGAGTCCTTGACCTCACTCGTAAACTTCTCTGCCGAGGGAGCCCCGGCTCTGTTTTACCTACTTTTTGCATTTCTTTCGCTAATCAGGCGGCCACGGCCCCAGCCACAAACTCATCTTCAACCCACTTGTAGCCCTTCTCTTCCAATTCCACAGCCAGTTCGGGTCCTCCGGTGGTAACGATGCGCCCGCCGAAGAAGATACTGACGTAATCGGGCTTGACGAAGTTGAGTATGCGCTGATAGTGGGTGATGAGCAGGAATCCCCGGTCCTCTGTGGCCAGCTTATTGATGCCGTCTGCGACGACCTGCAGGGCGTCGATGTCCAGGCCGGAGTCGGACTCGTCGAGGATGGCGAATTTTGGTTCCAGCATAGCCATCTGCAGAACCTCGGTGCGCTTTTTCTCGCCGCCGGAGAATCCATCATTTAGGTAGCGGCGTGCAAAGCTGGAATCGACGTTGTACTCCTTCATCTTGGTATTCAGTTCGCGGCGGAACTCGCGCATGGGCATGAGGTTGCTGCCGATGACACCGTTGGCGTTACTCTCGGCCTCTTTGCTGGTATAGCCGCGCACGTTGGAAACGGCGGTACGCAGGAAGTTGGCGACACTGACGCCGGGAATCGAGACAGGATACTGGAAGGCGAGGAAGATTCCCGACCTGGCGCGTTCATCGGCTTCCATATCGAGGATGCTTTCGCCGTCGACAAGAATGTCGCCCTGCGTTACTTCGTAATGGGGATGGCCTGCGATCACGTAGGAAAGTGTCGATTTCCCGGAACCGTTCGGTCCCATCATGGCATGGATCTCGCCGGTGTGAAGCGTGATGTCCACTCCTTTGAGTATTTCCGTATCTCCTACAGAGACGTGCAGGTCTTGAATTGCTAGTGTACTCATATCTTTCGTGACTCCTCAATGTGACGGCCGTTGCCGGCCGTGATCAACACGATACGAAAACTTCACGGCGAATGACCGGTTCAGGACTCGAGTTCAAGTTCGGCGTTGCTGCTCTGCGTAATTGCAAAAGAGCAGCTGCCATGCCCGTCCATTATGCAGTCATCCAGAGAGACATCTGCGCCCAGGGCCTGCTGCATCATCAGCTGATCCATTTCGCAGATCTCGCGATGTGCGATGGCAAGGTCGTGATAGGGGCAGTTATACATCTTCAAGGCTATGGTATTGCTCCCGGCTGCGGTTACGTCGGTGAGTACGCCTTGCCGCCCCAGAGCGACGGCAAATTCCTCGACGCGATGCTGCAGTTCGGCCGCACTTACGCTTTCTGCGTAGCGTTCGGCGAGTTTAACGCCGACGCGATTCAGTAGGGTTCCCATCTGTTCGGCGCCGACCATCCCGTACATTTCCTGGAGCATCGTCAGGGCGAGCACATCACAGCGGCATGCGAACAGTTCCCGGGCTGCGTCGGTCGCTACGTAGATGTAATGTGGACGCCCTACTCCGGAACGCTCCTCCCGCCGGTCCAGATAGCCATCGGCCTGAAGGGCGTTGAGATGCTGACGGACGGCCGTTGTTGTCACGCCGAGTAAGGTTTCAAAGTCCTTGATGGTTGCGGAAGGATTGCGTTGCAGGTATTCAAGGATCTGCCATGCGGGTGAGTTCTGGTCCGGACCGATAGACATTGGATTGTTCCCTAGCTGTTCAGGGCCGGATGCGTTGCAGAGCACACATCTTGATCAGGCCTGCTTAAACGTATCTGTCCAATATTACCACAAGAAATGGGTTTTGTCAATTTACACAGTTTATATTGTAGAAATTGACAAAACTCAAAGGATGACTCTGTGTTTATACCATCCAGATACAGTTCCGTCCAAAATCGGAGCCTTTCGATCGGTATCAGTTTCGATCGGGGGCCGGTGCAGTGCAGTTTGGTAGTGCAGTTCGGCATTCCCGCTCATCCACTGTAGCCGTAGGTTTTTGGCGGATCATCCGCCATCCTTATATAATCGCTGTTTGTGCGGTCGCCACGTTGTGCGGAGATTGCCGCCCGGCCGGTTGCTGGAAGGCATATTGCACTGGGCGCGAGTTGGGGTCGGCGTGCCGAGGGGAGTTCGGCGCGGGCCCAGGCGGACTTGCAGAAGCCGGGCAGGAGGAACGGTAGATGGAGTTCAATGTTGCACAACTGATGAAGGAGGCTACCGGCGCTTCAAGAGAGTACGAGCTCGACGATGACATCACGGACCTCGATGGCGGTCTGACACCCCTGGGCAAACTGACCGGAAACCTGGTGCTGTTGCGCATTCACAGCGGTGTGCTGGCCACGGGTGACCTGCGCGTTGCGCTTTCGTTGCAGTGCGGGCGCTGCCTGGAACCGGTTTGCGTTCGGGTGTCGGTCGAGTTTTCCGAGAGCTTTCGGCCCTTGACCGACATACAGACAGGGCGCTTTCTTTCGCCCGAGGAGTTTGAAGGTCAGGCGGAGGACCTGACTGACGAGGCGCTGCTTATCGATGCGCAGCACATTCTCGACATTTCCGAGGTTGTGCGTCAGAACATCTGGCTCTCCGTTCCGATCGTAGCCGCCTGCGACTACACCGACCCGGTAAGCGGCAGCGCCGACCCAGATGCCTGTCCGAAATACATACAGTTGCTATCTGAGTCTGCTCTTGCCGATACGTTTGGCAAGCAGACACCTTCTGAAGCCGAGGGGATCGACCCGCGTTGGGAAGCGCTGCTTGCGCTGCAAGATGAACCTCGCAGTGAATAGATTGAGGAGAACGGGAAATGGGACCGCTACCGAAAAGGAAGATCAGTAAGGGCCGGCGCAACCGGCGCCGTGCGCACCACGCGCTCGGGGCTCCGAGACTCGTGACCTGCGCGCAGTGCAATGAGAAAACGCTGCCGCACAGGGTCTGCCCGCATTGCGGAACATATATGGGCCGGATGCAGGTTGTGGACATGGATGAAGAAGAAGCCTGAACGAGATGAGTTTGCCGCTAGCGTACGGTGAAGAATCCAGGCCGTTGATATTTCTGTTTCCCGGACAGGGCAGCCAGCACGTGGGCATGGCTAAGGAACTAGCCGAGGCATACTCGAGCGCACGCGCGGTGTTCACAGAGGCGGACGAGGTTTTGGGCGCGGCGATCAGCAGGATTTGCTTTGAAGGGCCTGAGGACCTGCTGACGGATACGATCAACGCGCAGCCGGCGCTGTTTGCCGCGAGTATGGCGGCGCTTTGTGCCATGCAGGAGGAGACGGGATGTCTGCCGCGACCCGCTTATTTCGCGGGTCACTCGATGGGCGAGTATTCGGCTCTGGCCGCGGCCGGTTGCATCGGCTTTGCCGACGGGTTGCGCCTGGTGCGCGAGCGGGGCCGTCTCATGAAGGAGGCGGGCGCGAAACAGCCGGGGCGGATGGTGGCTGTGATCGGTCTGGAGGAGAACGTGGTTGCCGGGATCTGCGCGGAGGCGGCTGCGGCAAGCGCCGGGGTTGCGCAGGTCGCAAACGATAACTGTCCAGGGCAGATCGTAATTTCCGGTGACGAGGATAGCATCGCAACCGCCATTACCGAGTTGGAGGGGGCAGGTGCGCGGCGAGTAGTGCCGCTGGCGGTCAGCATTGCGGCTCACTGCCCCTTGATGGGGCCGGCCGCCTCGCGGTTGAGCGCTCGGATCGAAGCAACCAAGGTGCGGGAGCCACTTGCTCCCGTGATTGGCAATACCAGCGGGCTCCCACTCGACAGCGCGGCAGCGATCCGCGAGGAGTTGAACGCGCAGCTGACAGGCAGTGTCAGGTGGACCAGTTCGATGCAGCACGCGGTCGAAGGCGGTGTCGAGACGGCTGTGGAGATCGGACCCGGCAGTGTGCTTACCGGACTGATGAGGCGCATCCACCGGAGGGGACACCGGGTGAATGTGTCGAACGCGGACGAAGTTCGGAGATTTGCGGGGGAGTTCGGTTGAGAACCGGTGCCCGGAGCAGATCGATGCCGCGTACGGGACTGAGTTGGTTTCTCTCACTTGGTTTTGGCTCCGATTTCAGCCCGGAAGCCACGGTGCATTCAGGGTGAGTTGCTTGCATCTTAGGTTTGGGGTAGGAACAGTCTGGCGGGGAATCAGAGCCAGCGGTGGCTGGCGCTGTTTACCGTCTTTGGGCGAGACGCAATGCAGGCAACAGGCCTGGCCGTACGGTGGAGACCGTCAGTTAGGGCGGGTGCGAGGGCAGGCGCGAGGCCGGCACCCAGGGAGATCTGGCGGGACTGGCGGGACGTGGTCTGGCTGGACACCTTCGATTAGGCACCCGTCACCAATATCGACACCCGGTCGGGTAGGCATTAGGGGGGGCGTTGCGGGGGCGGAGCCCCCGCACAAGGGAGGGCCGAATAGGCCCGACCGCCCAGAACTGCAGTAGTCAGTGGTCAGAAAAGGCGCTAATTCTGGCGGAAGCTAGAATGGGAACCGACCGTGGCTTGGTTGCCTCCAGAGGTATACGAAAGTTCGCCCCATTTTGGGATGCACGCGGTGAGTTTGGCTGTTCCTCTTTTGGGCTTAGTGTAGTAGAATAGCGGCACATTCGCCACCGCACCGAGGGACTCCATGGATTTTAGCGGAAAGATTGCGCTGGTTACAGGTAGTAGCAGCGGAATCGGAGCGGCCATTGCAAAGGAGCTGGCTGCGGGCGGCGCGCGCGTTGCGTTGAACTACCGGGGCAACCGGGACGGGGCCGACGCGACGGCTGCCGAGATCCGGGAGGCCGGGGGCGATTGCGCAGTCTTTCAGGCCGACGTGGGTTGTTTTGACGGGGCCTCCGAGCTGGTGAAGGAGGTCGAAGGGGAGCTGGGCAGAGTCAACATCCTGGTCAACAATGCCGGGACGACGCGTGATGCGCTGATGATGAGCATGAAGGAGGATGGGTGGCGTGCGGTAATCGGCACCAACCTGGACAGCATCTTCCATGTAACGCGGGCGGCGCTGCGGGGCATGATCCGGCAGCGATGGGGGCGGATCATCAATATTTCCAGCGTTGTCGGCCTGGCCGGTCAGGCGGGGCAGACGAATTATGCGGCCAGTAAGGCTGGAATGGTCGGCCTGTCCAAGAGCCTTGCTCGGGAGGTAGGCAGTCGGGGCATCACGGTCAATGTTGTGGCGCCGGGCTTTGTGCCGACGGCGCTGACGGACGTGTTGAGCGATGAGCAGAAGGAAGAGACGGTTGCGCGCACGCCCCTGGGGCGGTTCGGTTCGCCAGAGGAGATTGCGTGGGCTGTGGCGTTTCTTGCGAGTGAACGGTCCGGATTCATCACGGGGCAGGTGCTGTCGGTAGACGGCGGCCTTGTGATGATGTGAAGTTTGCGAGTTGACATACGGAGAACAATGATAGACCATTCGCAGCGACTCATGGAGCTACCTGCAGCAGCCGAGCCAGCAGTTGCCGGTGAGGACGATTGCGCGCGCCTGAAGGGCGTAGCGACGGAGGGAGCTTGTACGGGCGTGCCAGGGGTTGCGGCGGTCGACATGGAGGTGTCCGACCGGTGGAACGGCAGTAGCGAAAGCGTGATTGGCCGTCCGGCTGAGAGGCGACGCGCCCGCCGCACGGCATTACAGGTACTTTATGAGGTAGACTGTACAGGCCACCGTCCGGGCGTGGCCCTGGATTATCGCCAGGCAGAAGAGAAGTACGCCACTGAGACACTTGCCTTCCTGTACTGGCTGGTGAGTGGGGTCATTCGTTACCAGGCGGACCTGGATGCGCTGATTGGGCGCTATGCGCCGGAGTGGCCGGTGGGCAAGCTGGCGATAGTCGATCGCAACGTACTTCGTCTTTCCATTTTTGAGCTGTCGAGCCCGGATGCGGACGCGCCGCCCAAGGTTGTCATCAACGAGGCAGTGGAACTGGCCAAGACATTCGGCAGCGACAGCAGCCCGCGATTTGTTAACGGGGTCCTGGGCACCGCCCTGCGTGAGATATCCCTTCCACCCAAGTACGAACAAGTGAGCCGGTAGAATCTGGCATGAACAGCATCTTCGGTATTGGCGTCCTCGAATTTATTTTCATATTGATTTTCGCGCTGATTTTCCTTGGGCCTGAGAGGCTGCCCAAGGTAACCAAAGACGTTCTATTTTTCATTCGGCGGCTGCAGAGGCTGTCCGGGGATTTGACGCGTCAGGTCAATGAAGAGATTGGGGATCTGCGCGAACTTGACCCCAGCTACCATATGAAGCAGCTGATGGACGACGAGGAGGAAGAGGAGAAGTCGATCGGACAGGGCGCCAGCCAGGAGTCGTCTGCGACGACGAAGCAGACTTCTGCGCCTTCTCAACCTGCGCAGGCCGCGGATGCAGCAGCGGCTTCCTCCAGCCAGGAGGCTGCCAAAGAGAAGACTTCGCCCCAACCGGCACTTTCGGACCTGAATACGGCTGCGTCGGCGAACGGGCGACAGCAGAGCGGGGATCGCGGCGACAGCAATCTCAAGACGACAGGAACTACAATTCCATCCGCCCCCAAAGCAAGTTCGGCCAAGGCGACGACCAGAAACACATCTGCCGGCTCCGCAGCGAGACGGAGCGGCAGTACGCAGAAGCGAGGCGTAAAGACCCTTTCGGAGCTACGCAAGCAACAGCGGGCGAAGAGACAGTCCAGTGCCAGCGGGTCGGATTCGGCATATCTGGATGAGCGAAACAAGCGTGCACAGCGGCGAGCCGAAAGCCGGCGCGAGGCGGTGGCGGCACAGAAGAGTGCACGGGAAGAGGCGTCGGAGCAGGAAGAGGCCGCGCCAGAGGTCATGGAGACCTTAGCGACGAGCGAGCCGGCAGCGCCTGTCGAGATGAGCAGTAACGGAGAAGGCTCCGGGGGAGGGACTTCCGATAGCGGCGTCATTGGGGACGAGGGCAGAGCCGGGTCCGAAGAGGAGGCGGTTGCTGCGGTGACGGGGGACGTGGACGGCGAGGGTAGCGAGGAGACGCAACTGTGACGCAACAGGCCGCACCTCTGGATACCGATCCGTTTGATGACAGCCGAATGGGGCTGCTCGAACATTTGGCAGAGTTGCGCAACCGGATGATCTGGATCGTGGGCGCGCTACTGTTTGGTATCGTCGGCAGTATTGCATTTGTCGAGCCGGTCATCGCGTTCATTACAAGCCCAGTCGAAGAAAAACTGATAGCAATCGGCCCTACGGACACCATTTTTGTGTTCTTCAAGGTCATGTTCGTAATGGGCGTGATCGTTGCGATGCCAGTCCTGGTCTACCAGATCGTGGCCTTCATTGCCCCTGGACTGTATCCCCACGAAAAACGAAGTCTGTTCCTGCTTTTGCCGGGGTTCATGGTTCTTTTCTTCGGCGGCGCCGCATTTGCCAATTTCGTCATGCTGCCGGTGGCGGTCGGCTTTTTGCAGAATTTCCTTGGTGATGTAATCGATCAGGAGTGGACAGTCGACCGTTACGTCGGATTCTTCACGCGCATTGTCTTCTGGATTGGTGTTTCCTTTGAGACGCCTTTAGTGATCGCGTTTCTGGCACGAATCGGCCTAGTTAGCGGGCGGCGGTTGCTGGGGATGTGGCGCCAGGCGATAGTGATCATCTCGGTTGTGGCGGCGATGATCACCCCCACCATTGATCCCATCAATATGACGATTGTCATGTTGCCGCTCATCAGCCTCTATTTCCTGGGAGTCGGGCTAGCTTTCCTGCTCTACAAGCCGAGGGCGCCGCGAGATTTCGATGAGATGGACTGGGGAAATGATGAAGAATGACCGGGAATCATTGATCGCTCGTAAACATGAAGTGCTGCGGGAGTTGACGCGAGCACGGCGGCAGTTGGAGGCGGTCGGTAGTACCGATAGTCGCCATCAGCGGAGCCAGCGGCAGCAGCTGGAGGGTGAAGTCGAGCAGTTGATGGCGGAGGAGTACCGGCTGCGCATCGCAATCGACCGGTCTAAGTATTGAAAGGCAGGCCCCACCCCGGGGTCGATCGACGCCGAAGATTCAAACGGGGCAGGCAGAAGGACGTTGCCTGCCCTGAGTTTTTGGTGGGCAGTTTTGTGTGAAAAAGGCGTGTGGTCTAACGCAAAGAGGGGACGTCTTGCAGGAACAGTTCGACGCATTTATCACTGCCGGATATGATCCTGACAAGCTGGATCGAGTCAGTGAAGCCGCCGGCGTTGCGCATAAGTCTCTTGTGCCGTTGGTGGGGATGCCGATGGCGTGGCATGTCGTACAGGCATTGACGGAAAGCGATCGCATTGGTGAAGTCGTTGTCGTTGGCCTCGAGCCGGACGAGATCGATTTCGGCGTACCGGTGCATCATGTGCCGAACCAGCCTAGTCTCTGGGCCAGCCAGAATGCCGGGTTGCGCAAACTCCGAGACCTGAATTCGGACGACCGCTACGTGATAGCTCTTTCGGCAGATATCGCGCTCTTGACCGGAAATATTGTTGACCGCTTTATTGAGGCATGCGAACCGTTCGAGCATGATGTCTACTGGGGCATTGTGCGGAAAGATGTAATGCTGGCCGCGTTTCCAGATAGCAGACGGACCTACTTGCCGCTGCGGGAGGGTTCGTTTTGCAGCAGCGATCTATATCTGGGGCGACTGTCTGCCGGTTTTCACATCCAGGAGCGTATTCGGTACTTCATCGAGAACCGCAAGAATGTTCTGGCGCTAGTGTGGAAGTTGGGACTGCCTACGATGGTCAAGTTTCTGCTGCGCCGCCTTGCTATTGCAGATATAGTGGACGTCGCCTATCGGATCGCGGGGGTGCACGGTGGGCCGGTGGTTCTGCCGCTGGCGGAGGCCGGCATGGACGTGGATAAGCCGGAGCAGCTGGTGCAGGTGCGGGAGTACCTGGAGAGGCACCCTGAACATCCTGCCAATACGCGGGCTACGAGGCGAACTGCGGGGCCGGGCGAGGACTGAGAATGCGAAGACTCTTGGAGAGATTAGACGGGCTGGATGAAATGTACAGTGCCCGCACGGCGCTGAAGAAAGATCAGCTGACGGCCAGCCACCCACTCTACTGGCTGGCACATGTCGGAGCGCACCTGGGCGACAGTGTTTTGTGGTTGCTCGTGACTATCTTTCTTTGGCGACGGTCGCGGGGCAGCCGGCAGAAGCAGAGGCGTTTGATCGGTTGGACTATTTCGTTCGCGGCCGGTGCAGCGGGGACGATGCTGATCAAGCAGTTGGTGCGCCGGCCCAGGCCGGGAAGCGGCCGGCTTTTGTACGGTGTGGGGCCCGACGAGCACAGCTTTCCGAGCGGTCACGGTGTGCGGTGCGGTGTCATATTGACTTGGGCGACAGTTCTCTGGCCGGGCGCGGGCAAGCTTGCGCCGTTGCTGGTACTTTGGATCGGCTGGGCCAGGGTGGCGCTGAACATCCACTATATCGGCGACGTGGTTGCCGGGCTTGTCCTCGGTGCAGGTCTTTCTCAGATCATACGCAGGCGCGCTCTAGGTCGAGGCGAGAATTGAAACCGGCATTTGGGGTGCGTTCAGAATCTGCTATGCCGATTGGGGCTTACTGGCGCAGCTTGATTTCGTACTCGTAGTAAGCTTCCTCGGTGGTCACCGGCGTCAGTCCGCTGATAGCCAGAACAACCTCGCTTTCTCTGTCCAATCCATCCAGATCGATGCGGAGGCTGCCGTCGCTGTCCACAGGCGCTCGTTCGAAGCCGACGAGCGCGCCTGCGTGGAACACCATGGTTTGCACGAGCCACTCCTGCGGAAGAATATTGTCGGTCAACAGCCAGCCTTCGCTCTCCCAGCCGTTTTCCCCGTCTGCCCAATTTGTAGCGTACCCAATTGCCGGAATTTCGACTTCGTCGATGAACCAACCGGGTGCGTTTACGGCGTCGTCGGTGACATACTCGAAGCGGATGGATACGTTTTCGCCGGCGTAGGCGCGCAGGTCAAAGGTCTCCTCGATCCAGCCGGGCGTCCTGGCAAGAAGGGAAGGCGTGCTTTGGGCTGTGTAAGCGGCGCCGAAGCTGTTTCCGCTCGGGTTTGCGGTCGTGGTGCGCTGACCGGGCAGGATATCCCATTTCCGGCCGTCAAGGCTGACCAGCACGTAGCCGTAATCGTAGTCTTCCTCGATGTCAAACCACATGCGCACTGTCAAGGTCAGGTCATCGCCAGGTGAGACATTGGTGAAGTCGAAGTTTCGCGTAAGGCGAACGTCGGAGTCGTCTGCCCGGTTGCTCCACCAAGCGCGGCCGCCGTTGAAGCGATCGACGCCGGCAAAGCGAGTCGTTGTGTTGCCCTGGAAGTGGATAGTTGCGTTACCGCGCCCGCTAAGGGAGATGTAATCTACGCCGAAGTTGCGTACGGAAGCATGCCTAGTGCCCTGGGGCAGGCGACTTACCGACTCTGCCAAGGCTGGTTCTGACGGCTGTAAGTGCGCGTACCCGGCAATGCCATGGCGGGCGAGTGCGTCGATATCGCCAACATAGTTTGCGATGACCCAGTCGGCGAAGACATCCTCGAAGGAAAGGTTCAGGCCGGCCTCCTGCAGTGCGACGTCGACACCGCGGGTACCGTTGGCAGGTTGGGAGACGACAGCGCGTGTCATCTCTTCGCCGAAGCGCTGAAGGAAGTAGGCCATGAACAGGTAGGCACTGCCGTAATGGCGGGCGTTGTCATTGGGGTCGATGTTCCAGGTGTTCAGCTGGGTGTCCGGTTGCCTGGCATAGACGCGGGCAAATCCGAGGTCGGGGGGGTAGCCGGCGACCTCTTGGGCCAGCTCGCTCAGTCCCTCGTTAACCCAGGTTTCTTCATTGCGATCGTTGTGCCAGTGAACCATGTGCTGGAATTCGTGCGCCAAAACCGTTTCGTACAGATCATAGTCACTCAGCTGTCGTAACCAGTCCAAGCTAATGGAGAACATTTCCTTCTGGTTTGAGAAGGGATTTGCCAGGGCGCTGAAGGCGTCGGCGCCGCTGAAGTACCCGGCGATTCCGCGTCCCAGGCGGCTTGCGTGCAGGATGTGAAGGCGGGGGTCGCCGTCGATTCCCGGGTTGGGTTCGGAGCCGAAAAAGGCGCGCACTTTCGGGTAGATGCCTTGCGCGAAACGGTCTGCGGAAGCAGCAATGGTTTTCAGGTCAAGCTCGTGGCCGACTTCGGCCCAGAGGTAAACGACATCGTTTTTGTAGATTAACTCAGCCTCAACCTGAAAGTGTTCATTGGAGTCAACGTTCGCCACCCAGAATGGGATCCGATCCCCGACCGCGTATTCCGGGGCGTTTATCAGTTCGGGGATGGAGTTTACACCCGGGCGCAGGCGCAAGGCCAGATCGCGCAGGTCCCGCGTTGGGACGGCGAAGGATCTTCGGGCCTGGGAGCCGAGGTCGAGCGAAAGGGGCTGAAGCGCATTGGCTGCGTTAGTCGGTTCTACGGACTTTCCCTCGGCCGGGGATGCCTGAGGCGACTCTGAGGTATCCAGGTTCTGAACGCTGACTCTAGCCGGGCCGTCGGCGCCGCCGCCTGCCGGAAACAGGTTATCGAAGAGGGAGGAGCAACCGCTCATCGCCATTGCGCCGGAAATGATGAAGGCCGCGACGGCCAGGCGCAGGAATCGCTTTCTGTCGTCTTTCATGAGGATGGGTGGAGGTGGTTTTTCAGGTAGTAGCGCTGGGAACGGTAGGATGCTTGTGGGTTCGTTATTCTCATCAGCCTGCGGAAACTAATCCGAATCGCTGCGCCGCGAAACGGCTGGCAGACCTGGCACGACTGATCGTTTGTAGTGAGTGGCAGTTGGGGTCATCGGCCAAGGACTCGATGTTCCAGGCCGGGCGCGATGGTCCGCTCGGTTGCATCCCAACTGATGGGCTGCGGCCGCGGGGCTTCGAAGTTGCGGAAGACGCGGCCCAACAGGGCAACGGCAACACCGACGTATACGACGCTGCCGAAGAACCAGATAATGCCACCGCTGATCATCTGGTCCTGCATCGTCGTCAGTTCGGGAAGGGGCAGACGGCCGGCGTAGTAGCTGTAGGCGGGCGTGTTGCGGAATGCCAGGGTCACACCTGTTACCATATTGGGGACCTCTCCCCCGAGGATTACAAAGAGAAAGGCGATGGCGGGGTGCATGGGTTGCCGCAGGCGAGGGCCGGTTCCCAGCGGATGCCACCAGAAAAGCATATATGTAATCCAGACGCCCCAAAGGCAGAGGCTATAGGCGGACGGACGGACCAGGAGCCAGTTGGCGAAGACCGGCTCATGCCAGAGCAGGAAGACGCTGAAGGCCAACAGCCAGATGGGAAGTGGGTTTGTCAGTCTGCGAATCAGAACTCCCGACCACGTTGACCTTTTGAGCTTGCTCACTACCCAGCGCCGCCCAGAAGGGGGAAGGCTGCGCAGGATGACGTGGGCCGGGCAGGCTAACCAAAGGAGGGGGGGAGCCAAAAGCCCGATAAGCATCTGCTGCCCAGCCCTGCCGATGAGCAATTCCTGTTGAAGAGATACCAGGGGCGAGTGGAAGGCGAGTACCATTGCTGCTGTCCCCATGCTGAAACTGACGAGGCGGGCAGTCGTAGCAAGAGTAGAATGTTTGCGCTTTAACCGCAGCCAGCCGAGCGTATAAGGCAGGAAGATAGCCAGCAGGGCGGCGGCAGAGCCAGGATAGAGTTCCCAGGTGGTAAGGAGCTCCGGAATCGAGACATTCATGGATGCAAGCATAGTCGCCGGTGGAATATTTGCCAAACGGCGCACGCCGGTGGTCAATGGTCAGTACTCAGTGGTCAGTGGCCATTGATGGCTTGGGGTTAGGGGGGAGGTGTGCGGGGAGCAGAGAGAATGGGCGGGGAGGCGTTGAACATTTACGAGAAGATGCTTCTGGTAGTACGGGAGATCCCGTTTGGGCGGGTGGCGACCTATGGGCAGATAGCGTGGATTGCGGGGGCGGCTTCGCCGCGGATGGCCGGTAACGCGTTGGGCGGATTGGCGGCTGATACTGACGTGCCGTGGCAGCGGGTCGTGAACAGTAAGGGAGGCATCAGCCCGCGCGGGGATCCTTTGGCGACGGACCGCCAACGAAAACTGCTGATGGAAGAGGGCGTCCGCTTCGAGGCTGACGGGCGCATCGACTTGGACCGGTTTGGCTGGGACGGGCCGGATCCGGAATGGCTGGAAGCGAACGACTTTACGCTTCTGCCCTGGCGCGCTCGCGGTTAAGGGGCGGCGTCAAGCCGGGAGCATAGAGACCGCTGCACCGCGGCTAAGTGCCTTCGGCCTCTTGTTGGGTCTGCCAGGCGAGACGGTTCTGCAGCAGAGACCTGGCTGCAAGCTGGAGGTCGGCATCGGCCAAGCCTCCTATCAGCGCGAAGACGCCGACATAGGCCGCCAGACCGGGCAGGATGGCGAGCCATTCATTGACGCCAATCGCGGACAGGCCGTAAAGAAGGAATCCCATGGCGACGGCGGAGACCAATGGCCGCCAGACCAGATCCGGCCAGGGCGTGACGCCGACGCTGCGGTGAACACGGCGGGCAAAGAGGAGGAGCAGACAGATTTCGCTGAGAATGGTAACGACGGCGGCGCCGATGAAGCTGAACACGGGGATTAAGAGGAGATTGCCTGCCAGATTGAACACGACGCCGAAGACAAAGGCCTTGGTCAGATAGCGCTGCTGGTCGGCGGCGATGAGGACGTATTGGGTCACGCTGTTTACGAAGCCAATGGGGATGCTCCAGATGATCACCTGCAGGGCCAGTACAGAGCCGCTCCTGGAAGATAGCGCACCGCAGTCGAAGGACGCGAATGTCTCCCCGAGAATCTGGCAGAGGCGGTCGGAAACCACGGCAGTTTCGCTGGAGGCAGTGGTGAATTGAACGCCACCGAGCAGGAAGATGAGAGGCTGCGCTAACAGGGTAACCGCGACGGCCAACGGCAGGCTTACGATGAGCAGGAGGCGAACGCCAAGCGTGTAGGACCTTAGCAGGGCTGCGCCTTCCTGCCTCGCCAGGCGGCTCATCAGCGGGAAGATGGCCAGTGTGAAGGTGCTGGGGATGATGTTGAGACCGTCCAAGTACTTGAGGGCGACGCTGTAGAGGCCTACGCTGGCGGCCCCGACGAGAGGACGGAGAATCCAGATGTCGATGCGCCAGAAGACGGTGGCCAGGAGGTGGTTGATCATAAGCGGGCCGCTGGTCGAAAGCATCCACCGCTGAAGTGCCCAGTCCCACTTCCATTGGGGTTTAAAGAGCGTTGAGCGAACGAGCCAGTTCAGCCAGATGAGCTGGACAGTGTTGACGAGCAGCGCAACCCAAGCCAGCCCGATGATTCCCCAGCCGAGCAGTAGGACCAGCGCGCCCAGCGTTACCTGAAGCAGGGCCATGGCGATGCCGAGGCCGGCGGTGTATTCCATCTTTTCGAAGGCGTTGAACAGGCTGCTGAAGGCGTCGGACCAGTTGGCAACCAGCATCACCAGCGCGAAGACGGCGACTGCTTGTATTTCGACGAGGCCGATGGGAGCCGGCGCCCCCAAGGTGCTCTCGACTCCAGACCAGCCCGTGGTCACGGCCAGGAATGAGGCCCACAGGTTCGCCAGAGAGCCTCCCCAACTGGATGCCCCGCCTACTGAGGAGGTGAACCGGGAGCCCCCGACGGCAACAGCCATCAGAACGATGCTGACTGCCCAAAGGAGGGTGCGAAGGGACAGTACATTTGTCAGAAAGAGGCTGGACTTGCTCTTGTCGGCTGCGACTTCGCGAGTGACCAGGGTACCGAGGCCGTAGCGGCTCAGGATTTCGAAAATGCCGTACACGGCTATCACCCATGCGTATTGTCCGGTCCCTTCCGGGCCCAGTATACGCACGTACAGCATGGCAAAGACGAAGTAGATTATCCTGTTGGCCAGATTGAGGCCCATGGGGACGACCGAGTTCTTGGCGACGGTACGGGCTTGGCCGGCGGTCACTTCGGGGCGATAGAACCGGCCCCAGGCCCACCACAGCAGTAGCAACAGGCTCATCATGGTTGCCAGGAAAGTGACATAGAGGCCGAGCTTGAAGCTCATGGGGCTGTAGGTGAAGCGAACGGTCCACTGGCCGCTTTGGGGCAGGTAGACGGCCCGAAAAGCCGAGTTTGCGCGGTGAATGGTCAGTTCCTGTTCGTCGTTCTCATTGCCGCCGAAGGGCCGCAGATAGGCATTCCAGCCGTCGAAGTAGGCGTCGGTGAGGACCAGCCAGCCTCTGTCGCTAAGGTTTACGTCGATGAAGACGGTGTTGGCCGTGTAGCGGCTGATTGAGGTGTCTGCCGTCTCAGGACTGGATGGGATGAGGGCTTCGTTCGCGGCAGGCGCTTCCTCGATGAAAACGGTCCTACGCAAGTCTGCTTCGAGGAGCGGCTGCTCGGCGGTGGGCAAAACGACCGCCTCGGAAGCAATGAAGGCGCGGGGGAAGACCTCGAGGTTCTCGTAGACTCGAAGGGCGTCGTCTTCGTAGACCTTCTGCCAAGAGTTCGAATTGGGGACGACCAGCTCCGACAGAATGTATTTAACGCCGAGAAGGTCGAGGAGGGGATTCTCCAGCGCGGCGAAGGGATTGTGGTTGTTGGCCGGGCCGGCGGATGCGTAGAGCGGCGCGATGCGGTTGTAGAGCAGTTCGCCGCTCTGGTCGGCAACGCGATTCATCAGGTCTACATACTGCTTTGGAATGATCGAGTCGTAGCCGCGGATGTCCTGCCACCCGTAGTACATGCCGACATTGGCGTTGAAGGTCTTGCTACCAGGGGGGTCGAAGGTGGTGAAGCGGAAGGGGGCATAGAGGATTCCGTCGCGCGAGCCTGTATTCTCCTTCTGATTGATGAACCGTACCACCGATGGCACACTTCTGAGTGGCGACAGGGCCGGGTCGGCGGCGGGGTTGAACGAGCCGTGGACGGCGAAGAGTTCGAGCGCGAGGAGAGCGACAAAGGAAAAGGGAAGCAAGGAGACGAGGCGCAGCCTGTTTTGCGAAGGTTGGGGCGCGCGGTCAGTTTTTTCTTCACGCCCGTTAAGGCTGTGAGTCGTTATTGTAATTCGCCACAGCAGCAGCCCACTCAGGAAGGCGAAGGCTCCGAAGCGGGCGAGGCCCAAGCTCTGGTATCCCCAGAACATGCGTCCATCGGCAAATGCCGCTTGGGCCAGATCGGATGCTTCCACGGCCCGTTGTGCGAGGTCTACGAAGGGTGAAGGAATGAAGTAACTGGCGGCGACGGCCAGGAGCGCGGTCAGGCCCGCGGCAGCAGCAGAAAGGGCGAGAAGGCCAATGAACCAAGTGAAGCGGATGCGGAATCGTCCGAATTCGATGACACGTTGATTGCTGGTATTCGAGCTGAAGGAGAGGGCATGCTCCAGTCCGATGCCGCCAAGAACTGCCATTGCCAGGGTGAAGGGAAAGACCCATCTGAAGGGGCTGTGAAGCTGGTCCCAGCCGGGCAGGCCGAAGAAGAGGAGGGCGTAGAGTGGCGTGCCGAAGGCGAAGAGCAGTGAGACGAGCGCCAGCGAGGCGAATATGAACGTTGGCACGCGCAGCTGGTGGTTTGCGGTTGACGATACGTGCGAACTCTCGGCGCCCGATCGGAAGACGGCGTTTGCGAGAGGGACGCCTACCGCGAGCGCGGCCAGCAGCCATGTGGTGACACCGACATAGTTGCCGCCCTCCACGTAGTTCTTGATGCCCCAGAAGATGGTATTACCGGCCTCCCCCAGCCAGTTAACGGTCGCTGGCTGCCAGCGGAGAGCCCAGAGATCGAACCAGTGATGATGGCTGGGGTTGCCAAAAATGTCGGGCAGGAGGAATGTGAGGATGTGGCGGTCCGGCCAGGCCCAATCGACGACCTGCCGGTATGAAGCGGAGCCTTCGCGGAAGTTTTGCTGCACGAGCTCATAGAGGGGCAGGAGCTGGACTGCGCCGGCGGCAAGGCCCAAGAGCGGGACCAGGAGGATCCAGCCGGCGATTTTGGCCAGCGCGTGCAGGACGTGCCTTTCTTTCCCTTCGCGGCGGGGTTGGTCAGAGGAGGGCGTCTGCGCGTGGCGATCACCACCCGGGTGGCGAAGTCTCCGCCATGCTACGAGAAGGCGAACTATGGTGTAGATACCGGCCACGAGCAGGGTATAGTAGAGGAACTCTGGGTGACCGGCGAGTACAACCAACCCGACTATTCCTATACCGGCTACCACATAGGGGATGGGGCGAAATCCGGCTACGCCCTTCTGCTCCTGCTTCCGGATCATCCTTTCAATTGTCGCCAGTAGGAGAGGCAGCCAGGAGGCGGCGGCGATGACCATAGTGAAGACGACGCTGACAACCATGAAGCCACTGAACTGAAAGGCGACGCCGCTGAAGAGAGCGGCCACGGGCCGCAGTTTCAATACGCGGCCGAGCAGATAGGCGTTGACCCCGGCGATGGCCAGCTGGATCGCGGTGAACCACCCGAATGCAACCTCGATAGGAAGGAGATAGAATAGTGCGCTCAGGGGGTAGGCGACGCTGGCCTGGCCGGCGGCGAAGAAGGGGGCGCCGGTAAACAGTTGCGGGTTCCAGAGCGGAATCTCATCTTGCTGCAGTGTTCGACGCACATGCAGTTTCCAGACTGCATTCTCCAGAACGAGGTCGCTCAGCAGCTCATTGTGCGGCGTGATGTCAGGCAGCAGAGATTGCCAAGGCTGGAAACGGTAGAGGTTGTCATAGGGCAGCAGGGTTTTGCCGGTGAAGAGAACCGGGCCGAACCAGATAAGGGGTAGGACGGTCAGGATGGCGAGGGCGAGCAGGTCGGGGCGGAAGCTTCGAAGCCGGTGCATTATGTTGGCGAGTCGGCGCGGCGGCATCTAACGGTGCGGGGCCGGCCGGCTGCTATCAATGACTGGCCGGGGCTGAGTCAGCGGCTCCCTGGCACATGAAACACGTTTGCGATGCCGCCACAGCAGTTCCCAGACGCGCCAGACTGACTCCACTTTGACCGACACATTCATTTTGCTCTGGCCGACGCGTCGATCCTCAAAGTGGATGGGGAGCTCGATGATGTGGAAGCCAAGCTTTTCGCTGAGGTAGGCCATTTCGACCTGGAAGATGTAGCCATTGCTTCTGACAGTGTACAGTTTGATATCCTGAAGCGCGCTTCGCTGCCAGAGCTTGAAACCGGCGGTCATGTCGCGTACGCGGATTTTCAGGACAGTACGGCAGTACATGTTGGCCCACTTGCTGAGCAGACTTCGCCACCAATTCCAGTTTTCGTCCAAGGTACCGCCCGGCACGTAGCGGCTGCCGATGACAACGTCCATGTCTGTGGCGAAGACGACGCCGAGCATCTGCAATATGTAGGTGGGACTGTGGCTGAAGTCGGCATCCATCTGAACGATGTACTCTGCCCCATCTGAAAGGGCGCGCTGAAAGCCGGCCACATAGGCGGTGCCCAGTCCGCCCTTTTGCGGGCGATGGATAACCGACATCCGTGTTTGGACCTGGTTGTAGCGTTGCGCCAGTTTGTCGGCGAGGGCGCCGGTGCCGTCGGGAGAGTCGTCATCTACAATCACCAGCCGCAGGTTCGTCAGAGGCAAAGAGAAGAGGGTATCAACCATCTCCGCCAGGTTGTCGGCCTCATTATAGGTAGGCATGACGACGGCAAGCGCTGCCGCGCGCATATTGGAGGTGTTCACGTCAAGGGCTCTGGCTCCGGGAAGATCCTTTCCGGCCTCTGTGTGCGGCACGTCCTGGAGTGCGGCGGTTGCGGATGCTGATTGCAGTGGTTGGGCTTGTGGCTCACGCCTGTCTGCAAGACCGTTCATTTTGCTCTTAGAGTAAAATGTTTGGTTGTGGCACGATAGGCCTACGTATGGCTAACAACTGAAGTTCGTGCCTGATGGGAAGGCAAGAAGGACGACTTCCATTAGAACACAACTATTGTCTTTCCGCCACAAAATGGCTATACTGAAGTCCCAGAAGAGACTGTAAATCACCAGCAGATATTGCGGCGGCCAAGTACGGGCCGCCTAACATTTCCTCACCGGCCCTCCCCAGCCAAGTTAGTTGCAGGTTTCATGAACAGAGGCGAATCCAGAGATGATTAGCGCCGAGAAATTGATGCAGAGATCAGGCCATTTGCTACAAACAATAACGTGGTTGCGTGTTACTATACGGAAGCGCGGGGTGTTGACTTGCGTCTTCTTGGGCCTTAGTCTGGTGTTGCTGGCCGCGTGCGTCCCGATTCCTGAGGAAGATCCCAACCTGGCCTTGGCACAAGAAGTTGCTGAGGTTGAAGAGGAGAACGCCCTGCCTCCGGGGGTGGTGCCGTTGGAGAGGGTTAACGGCGCAGCCGTTTCGCAAGGCTCGGTAGAGGAAGAAGCAGCGCCAAGCGAGAGTACCGCACCTGCCATTCTGACGGTAAGACGACCCAGAGCCAACATTCGCAGCGGACCCAGTATCGACTTTCAGATTGTGGCCAGGGCCGTGGAAGGAGATACCTTTACCACGACCGGACGGACGGCAGAAGGGTGGTGGCGCGTCTGCTGTTTCGACAGCGAGGACAGCGCAGGTGTGGAGACTACCCAGACCGCCTGGATGTCTCAGATTGTGGTGACGCCGGACGAGAACGCTGAAGCATTGCCGACACTGATTCCACTCTTCCCCGAGGACCTTGCGGCTTCGTGGAATGTGCAGTATGAATGTGGTTCACGGCGCTGCGCCGTGAACGAGTGCTCCGCAGTTTCAAGAACGGAGATACATAACGATCGCGATCTTCGCTGGCTGGCGATCAATCGGATCGTTACCTGGGAGGAGGCGTGCGGAGAGGATTCGACATGGCCACACCAGATTGACCGTATCGAAGGTACTGAGCGCTATCCCAACTCGACCGGTCTGTTCTTCTTCAACTACTGGCTTGGACCCCGGCCCGGAATTGCCAATGCGCTCTTCCACCTTGAATCGGGAGAAGAGATTGAGGTCTGGTGCAGTGATGAACAGGTAGCGGAGGTTGCAGAGGAGAGCGGATGGACGACGGTATATAATGGTCTGACCTGCCATGACGTACGCACAGGAATGCTCGTCTCGATGCAATACACGAAGCGCTGGTTCTTCACCGGGGAATTCGAGGGCGATAAGTACGACCGGGCCTATTTCGGTGATTTCGAAGTCTATAAGGTTAAGCTTGACCAGACGAACGCGCTGCTGGCGATTGTCAATGCAAGGGCGGCCGAATAACTGGATTTGACGTACCGACCTCAGTCAGATAGTGTCCTCGCAGATGCAGGCCCGGCCCACGCCGGGCCCTGTTATTTCTGGCTAAGGGAGTTACCAAGCCATGTTCTGTGCGTGTACTGTGTGCGGTCTGTCTGGGCGGAATGTACCGTCAGTATTTCTGTAGCGGGCTGGCGATGGTCATAGCGGTGAACGTAGGGAATGTATGGGAGTTGCCTCGCCTGTCTTGCCTGCGCTGGCACATACTTGGAATCTGCCACGGCGCGGGGTTGGGGGGGAAGCCCGGTCGCAGCGGGTCGTCAAGGTCATATTGCCACACACTCGATG
>WTGY01000098.1 GCA_011523365.1 Caldilineaceae bacterium | reverse complement strand
CATCGAGTGTGTGGCAATATGACCTTGACGACCCGCTGCGACCGGGCTTCCCCCCTCCCCCCGCTTCTTGGCAGATTCCAAGTATTTGCCAGCGCAGGCAAGACAGGCGAGGCTACTCCCATATATGCCCAACGTTCACCGCTATGACCATCGCGAGCCCGCTTCAGGAATACTTGCGGCATATTCCGCCCAGACAGACCGCACACAGTACACACAGAACGTGGCTTGGTAGTTACAAAAAAGTGAGTTGACCTAGGGCCCGATTCAATCGGCTGACAATAGTTCAGATTGCCAGGTCTCTCAAGTTGTAGTCTTTAAGGAGGCTTGCGCGAGTTGCTTCGCTCCAGCGATTGGCTTCTTCTTCGCCGGCCAAGGGGTGGTAGGCGTATGGTTGCTCGTGGGGGAAGCGCTGGCGCCGGGCGTCGATCGCGAGCGCGATCACGCGCGACCGTTCGCGTATTCGTTCTTCATCGAAGACGACCTCCTGGTTGCCGTGCACAGTACGGACATTGAGAACGGAGCGGCGGCGGTGAAAGCCGAAGTTGATCGTGATTCTCCGATCCGGCGAGGTGTTGGCGAACGAAGCGTGCAGGGCCTGCCGGTTCGACATGCAGACGTCACCTGGTTCGCAGACCATCGGCACAGCCCCGGGCAGCCGGTCGGAGCCATTCTTTTCCACCATTGCCTTGATGTCGAACTTGCCCCTTTTGTGCGACCCGGGCAGCAGCCAGACACCGTTCTCGGCTGTGCTGCCATACAGTTGCGCCATAAAGTTGAAACCGTGCGTGCCCTCGTCAAGGTCGGGACTGTCCCAGTGGGTCGTTCCGTCATGGTGCCAGGCGACCGACGGACCCAGGCCGGCGCGCTTTACAATGACAGATTCGGTAAAGGGAGTGAAGTCGGGTCCGTTGATGCTTGCCGCGATCGCCAGCAACTGCGGATGACCGTAGAGCCTCAGGCAAGAGTCCATGATCTGGAGCGGGCTGCCGATGCTGTTAATGACATAGTCAGGGGCATCGGCCGGCGGCGCGGGTTCGCTCATCTTGGCAGGATGGCGCCCGCTGACCAATTCTGTTCCACCGTAGGGATCGCTCAATGGCTTGGCGAAGCGAAATGTCGGCCTCTCCAAATCGCTGCCAATGGCAGGCCGGCCTTGCGCGTCAACCGTGGCGTCTTTTGTGTACGGCGCGCGCGACAAGGCTTCTTCCATGTCCTCCTGGAGATCGCTGAGCTCTTCCGCGCCCAGGGCGCCTTCGAGTACGTAGAACCCGCAGCGCCAATAGGCATCAATGATCTCCTGGTCCAGGCTGCCGTCGTCATTGAGTCGGATCGGGCCCCGGTTGCCCAACTCGTAGGCCTGGCGTCTTCCTTCTCGGACATACGCCTCTAGGCTGCCAGTATCCTCTACATGGGCTCTTGTGCTCATTGTAGTTGTCCCTCTCTTGAAGACACTGCCCTAATCCTAAACCGTCACGGGGCAGCAGTCTGATGGTTTGCGAAAAAAGGATGAAGGGGTTTGGTATGTGTTGAAGCCTGGGTGAAGATGACCGGCCCTTCTGGAACCCGCTGAATTCTCAGGTTCATTGAAGCCACTACATATTTTACTGTTTGGCCCTTCTATAGGGAAGCACGGTTTTCAGGAAGGGATCCTTCCGCAAAAAGGGCACTGGGACATCCTCCAACGTAGAATCCTGACCTGCACCTAGATGGTTCGCTGCGGTGTATAGGGCAAAACGCCCAGGCCGTACCTGTTGGCAAGAATGAGGCATACAACAACAACGAGAATCAACAACCCGGTCACCAACCAATCCGCCCTTCGCCAGTGGACTTCATGAATGAATGTCCTTTCGGTGGGAGCGCCGAACGCCCGGGTCTCCAGCGCAAGTGTCAAGTCGTGCGCACTCAGGAGTGAGCTGGTCAAGACCGGAACAAACAGGGTCGCCACCACTTTAATCTGGCGAATTGGATTGTAGCCCCCGAAGTGGACGCCGCGCGACCGCTGTGCGTCCAGCGTCTGGTCGAACTCGCGGCTGACGGTGGGTATGTACCGAAATGCTGTTGTGAACACGAAGATTACATTGTAAGGGATTCTCCACGAGCCAATGCGTATCTGGGACAAAAACCTTGTGAGGTCGCTGGGGTGAGTGGTCAATACCAGTATCGGGAACGCAAGCGAGATAGCGACCACCCTTAGCCCTAAAGAGAATCCATAGTTGGCTCCCTCGAAAATGACCGGGATTCGTGGCCCGCCCGGGGCCCATGCTGGCCACAGATGAAAGAGCGTTAGCCACTCGAATTCAACGTCAATATCCCCAAAGTCGCCAAAGCTGGTAAACCAGACGCCCTGGGTGATCACCATGAACAGTACGATGTAGAGGAGTACCCACATATAGCGAAACTTCCTGGCAGGGATCTTCGCAAGCGCGGCCACACCGATTATGACCAGGATTACAGCCGCAAGAAACAGAGGTTCATTGAAGGCCGCAGCGGTCACTAGTACGGCTATCTCGAAGATGACCTTAGTGAAAGGGTGCAAGCGATGCACGAAGGAATCTTCCTTGAAGTACTGTATGTCGATAGTCGGCATGGTAGCGTCCAGCCACAATGGGTCGACGGCGGAAGTTAACTTCGGATGGCTGTAAGCAGAGTCTCAACAAGCTCTGCTTGCGTCAAGGGAGTGTCGGAAAATCCATACTCCCGCAACCCGCGCGCGATTCTAATCACCGGGGGAAGGTCCAGCCCGGTGGACCTCAGTATCTCTTCTCGCTCGAAAACTTCCTTGGGAGAGGCGTCGCAAGCAACTTCACCGTCCTGCATGACTATGACCCTGGTCGCATATTCGGCCACCAAAGCCATGTCGTGAGTAACCATCAGTACTGTGCGTCCTTCGGCATGTAGACCGACGGCCAGCTCCATGATCTGGCGCCTGGACAGGTAATCCTGCCCCGTGGTGGGTTCATCAAGCACCAGGACTGGTGTATTGAGCGCGAGGATCGAGGCGGTGGCCAGCCGCTGGCGTTGTCCTCTGCTTAGCGCTCTTGGGTGCCGGTCTCGAAGCCCATCCAGGGAAACTGCATTGAGCGCATCACTCGTCTGCCGTTCGACCGACTCTGAATCCAGCTTCTGAAGCTTAAGGCCAAATGAAGCTTCTTCCCATACCGAATAGGCGAATATCTGATGGTCAGGATTTTGAAAGACGAATCCGACGATGCGAGACAGCTCCGATACTCTCGAAGTAAGTGTGTCCAGTCCGTCAACAAGAACGTGACCTTGCGATGGCTTTAGCAGTCCGTTGAACTGTTTTACAAGCGTGGTCTTCCCCGAACCGTTCGAGCCGATGATAGCGATGAACTCCCCTGGCAGAATGTCCAGATTCACACTGCGCAGCGCGGAAATCTCACCAGGATATGAGTAGCTCAGGTCACGAACTTTGATAATCGCTTCGGACGTCAGTTGTCACTCCGGGACTAGAGAAGCTGCCCAAACGCCTCGATTCCTTCTTCGGCGGTCA
Source organism: Caldilineaceae bacterium (assembly GCA_011523365.1). Lineage (GTDB taxonomy): Bacteria > Chloroflexota > Anaerolineae > Caldilineales > Caldilineaceae > Bin5. The sequence continues at coordinate 5,921 of WTGY01000098.1, read as the reverse complement.
GGGGCCAGCACTCGAATGTATAGCCATGCTTGCTGAGCTCGAAGGACAATTCTGCGGCAGCTGGCGCAACCAAACCCATCTCGTGGAGTTTCTCGGTCTGGGAGAAGACCTGACGCGGCTCACCTTGCATCGCAATCCGGCCCTCGTTCAAAACCAGGATGGAGTCGGCAAATTGGGCCGCGGCATCGATCTTGTGTTCAGCGATTAAGACAGTCTTGCCATGCTCACTGTTTAGCGAACGGATCAGTTCCAGAACGCGCTGGCTGCTCTGTGGATCAAGATTCGAGGTCGGCTCATCCATGATCAGAATTTCAGGAAGCATCGCCCAAATTGCGCCGATGGCAACCGACTGTTGCTGGCCTCCGGAGAGATAGGCAGGTTCGCGTTCCAGCAGGTCTGATATGCTAATTGTGGTGGCTGCGTGCTGAATCCGGCGCAGGATTTCAGGAACTGACAGTCCTAGGTTTTCGGGCCCAAAGGCAAGTTCCTCTCTCACTGTATGGGAAAAAAGCTGCACATCCGGGCTCTGGAAAACGAAACCAACTTTCTGCGCCAGCTCAGAGATTGACTGTTCGCTTGTGGGAGATCCGTCGATAAGAACTCGTCCGCCTACGCGTCCCGGTACCAGGTGCGGTATCAGCCCATTCAGACACATGTACAACGTACTTTTTCCGGCCCCCGTTGCGCCCACAAGCAGCGCGATCTCACCGCGGTGGAAGGTCAGGTTAACGTCCCGCAGCGCGGGCTCCTTCGAGCCTGAATAGTAGAAAGTAAGGTCCTCTGCAACGACAATTGGTTCTTTCACGAGCTCTCGTTAAAAACTGTCTGAATGCTACGATATCCCGGCAGCATTGCGCGAGCCCGTAAGGGACTGCGAGGAATCGCCCACACAATGCGCCGGAATACTGCCGAAGAGACCCTGCAATTCGCGACAAGTCAAAGTTCGGTCGTACCAAAAAAAATTTGGGGGGACAAGAAATTCGTCGGAGGAAAACCTGGCTCAGGGCCCTGCTCCTGCCGGTCGCGGGACGCCCCAGCGGATACAGGCCTCTGCCTACCTAATCTTCTTCCTCGTCTGCCGCCAGGATGGATCCGGAACCGGCAGCAAATCGAATGCCAGCGCGATGTAACCCGATAATCACAGCAGCTCCAACTACGACCGAGACAACGGTCAACAATATGCGTTGGGCGGGCACAATTCCCGACCAAAAGGCAAACACCCACTGTTCCGGGCCTTCCGGGAACAGAAACGACCAGCCCAGGCTCAGATAGACGTGGTTGATCATGTAAGCAGTCCATGAAATCACGGCCACGCCGATTGAAGTGGGCACAGGTTCCAATTCTCGAATCTTTTTGACAGCCCAGGGAGAAAACCACAGTCCGACCAGACCGGTAAGATACATTGGCCAGTAGGCAAAGTTCGCGTAGACATAGCCCCCTATCGCCGAAAACATGGGCAAGACCGGCCAGGCAATCAGGGCAATCAGAAAGATCACGAATGTCGCAATGCGTGTATTGCGCGTATTCACCATCAGCAGTCCTGCTGCCAACGCGCCGATTGTATGGGGATAAAATGTGGCGAAACCGAAGTACGCGGTGGCGGGACCTATGAAGCTTGCCAGCAGGCCGCCTATCGTGGCAGCTATCGCGCCCGCGATCGGGCCAAATAGAATCCCTGCCAGGGTCAGGATGAACTCCTGACCGCCAAAAGTGCCCCCGCCGACAAGAGGAATTGCGGGAAGTATCGAGGCAACCGCATAGACGGCTGCCCACACTGCGAGGTACGCTACTGGAATTCCGGCGATAGCTCCTCGCCGGCCGCCCGAAATCTGCGTCGTCATGTCTGCCTCCCTTGCCAGATGCATGTCACCTGCCAGACTTTACTGGACAGGTGACATGCATTTCATTGACACGTTGACTAAAGGAGTAGATCCTGGGCGTTGGGCTCCGCTCTGTGACCTACTCCTCTACCCAAACACGGTGAAACATATGGGTATCCATCGGCGACGGTACGTAGTTCTGCACGCGAGGCGTCGATACGTCGACATAAATGTTGTGGGTCAGCGGAATGTAGGGCAGGTCTTCGGCGAATTGAGCGTCGACTTCCTGGTAGAGGCGAGCGCGTTCGGCATCGTCGATGGTGGCTCGTGCGGTGGCGATGTTTTCGTCCACGTCGGCATTTGCGTAGCGGGCGTAGTTACCGCCTGCGCCCAGATTGTCGGAATGCATGAGCGGGAAATAGAACCCGTCCGGGTCAGCGTAGTCGGTCACCCGGTACATCCAGGCAAGATCGTAGTTGCCCGACTCCAGGGCTTCCATGTAGGGACCGAACTCAGTCGGTCTGATTTCAATGTTGATGCCGATCTCTTTCAGGTTGGCCTGATAGATTTCGAGCAGCTTTATCAGGTTGCCCCAGGGCGGCAGTATGACATCGAATGTGCCGGGAACGCCGTCCGCGAAGCCGGCCTCGGCCATCAGCGCCTGCGCTGATTCCAGGTTGGTCGGGTAATTCAATACCGCGTCCTCATCGTATCCGAGCAGCCCGGGGGGAAGCAGACCTTGGGCGACGTTGGCGCGTCCTTGCAGACTGGCAATGATGGCATCCAGGTCAAGAGCGTAGCGGACGGCCTGCCGCAGTTTGGCATTCGTCCCAAATGGTTCCCTTTCGAGGTTGACGGCAATGAAATCGGTGTGGAAGGTCTCTGCCCAGCCCAGCTTCTCCTTGTAGACCGGATCGGTGCTGAACCGCTCCCAGTGTGCCGGCGGAACCCAGGCCATATCCAGCCGCCCGGCATCCAATTCAACGATACGCGTGTTTTCGTCGCCGATGAAGCGGAAACTGACTGCATCAAGGTAAGGACGTCCGTTCCAGTAGTCTTCAAAGGCGTTGAGCGTTACATCCTGGTTGAGGTTCCACTCGCCCAAAGAGAACGGACCCGCGGCGACCACATTCTGGCCGAAGTCCTCGCCCCACTTTTCCACCTCCTCCTGCGGCACGACGGCCAGGTTGATGCTGGCGAGCATCGCCTTGAAGGGAGCCAGCGGCTCGGCCAGCTCGATTTCCAGCGTGCCGGCATCGACGACCTTGATGCCGCTGACTTCATTGGCGGAGCCATCCTGGAACGCCTGAGCGCCGACGACTATGGAGAGCATCCATGCCTTGGGGCTCCTGGTCTCCGGATTCAGAACACGTTCAAAACTGTACTTGAAGTCGTCCGCGGTAATCTCGCGGCCGTTGTGAAACTTCGCGCCCGCGCGAAGGTTGAAGGTCCAGGTCTTGCCGTCTTCGGACACTTCGAAGCTTTCGGCGATTGCCGGTTCGATTTCACGACCGTCAGGCGAGAGACGGAAGAGTCCTTCCAGCAGGTTGGGGGCGATGACGCCCTGGTCCCAACCGGCGATAGCAGCCGGATCAAAGCTCTTCGGGTCGGATGAGACGAAGCCGGTCACGACTCCTCCCATTCTCGGCCCTTCACTCGCGGCCGGTGCGGCGGCTGCGCCAGTGTCGGCCGGAGCCGCCGGCGCGGCGACACAGGCAATCAAAAGCAACCCCAACAGGGCCAGACATAGAACTAGCTTAGTCACACGCTGTGTAGACTTCATGTCGTTCTCCTAATCTTGAGTGGATAGGGACAAAAAGAATGGAAATCTATGGGTCGATTTTGCAACAGTAGTGTGTCGCAGACAGATGTCCTTATCGTGCTCCGGCGCTGCGCCCCAACTTAGCAAATCGACATTTCGTTGTCAAACGTCTATTTCCTGCCAGGCATGTTGCTCCCGCAAGAACTGCAGCCTTGCATGCGCCTGGTCTGCGTCGACATCTAATGCATGAAGGACGCCAAAATCCTCAATGATGAAGGACGCCGAGACCGCCCCGTAGAGGGCGGCCTGGATGGCATCGCGGGTCCGGGCCAGTCCAACCAGAAAGCCGCCGCAAAAGGCGTCGCCGGCGCCGGTCGGATCGACCGCCTCGGTACGGTAGGTCGGGATCTGAATCCAGTTCTTCTCACGTTTCAGTAGCAGCCGCATTCCGCGTGCGCCCATCTTCACCCCGACTCCGCACGGTCCCAAAGCCAGCAGGCGCCGTGCTGCCTCGAAGACGTGTCCGTCCTGCTCGATTGTGTCCTTCTTATCGGCAAATGCAGCGCCGGCGTGTATGGTCAGTTCCTCAATGCTCGGCAACAGATAGTCGATGTTCTTCAGCAGAGTGAAGTCGACCTCGGCTTCCCGGTCCCAATCCCACCAGGGCCAGTCGAAGGTGATGACAATCTGATCGCCTCGCAGTCTCTTCAGAAAGGAGGCGTTGGCTCGGCTACAAGGAAGCGGTCCTGGGGCCAGATGGGCATAGGAGGCCTTACTGGCCAAAGCCGCCCAATGGGTCATGTCTGGGCAGAAACTCGGCCAGACGCGGCGGTGGAGGGGGTTGCCGGTGTCGGTGTATTCGCTCTTGAGATCGATGATCTCGCCGGCATGAGCGGGAAGGAATGGGCGGGCTTCTTCAATACGGTCGGTGCGGCTGCCATCCGGGAAATAAAACGCGCGTGAGCGTAACAGGTGAGGCTCCTGAATCTGGGTTACCGCCGAAACGTCGATGCCTGCAGCGGCCAGTTGTTCCAGCCACACGGTGGGGTAGTCAAGCCCGATAACACTGACGAGGCTGACGTCTGCGCCCCATAGGCGCATCCCGGCGGCCGCGTAGACGGCATTGCCGCCAAGCTGACGCGGTGAGATCTGGCCGTCAGGCGTGACGACGTCGTCCAGCGTGCAGTTGCCCACCGCCAGGAAAGGGCTTGGCGAAGTCACTTGATCGGTTTGGCGCCCTGGAAGTCGTCTCTCATGTCCCGCGGCTACCCTCATTCGGTGTCTTTGCGGCTGCCAGAATTCGAGCTGCGAGGCGTTATCCGATCAGACGCGCATGCGCAGCATCGGATGGCTGAAGTTGACGGGAATCGTCTCGCCTGTGCGCGCCGATTTTGTGCCCGGCGTCATGTAATGGATGGCGAGTGCGCGGCGCTGGCGATCGGTCGTGTTGGGCGCAGTGCGGTGCAAAGTCTGACAGTGGTGAAGGGTGATGCCCCCGGCCGGCAGGTCACCCACGACGGCCTCGTTGTCGTCGACCATTTTGCCCATGTCGAGAAGGACGTCGCTGCCCTGGGCACTGTCATGGATCATAGGACGGAGATGCGAGCCCGGAATGAACTGCATCGCGCCATTGTGCAGGTCGACATCATCGAGAGTGAGCCAGCAGCTGACCAGGTTCGCGGGAAGGCACTTCCAGTAAGCGTTGTCCTGGTGCCAGAATATCGGTCCCCCATGGTGCGGCGGCTTGTAAAGCCCTTGGTTGTGGAACAGCTGGATGTTGGGTCCGATTACGTCTTCGATGATGTCGAGTATGCCCTGATGGTAAATCAGCTTGTGGAACTGGACGTTGTGTTCGGAGATCTGCATGAATTGGAGCATCTCCTGCTCCCCTTCGTTATCGTGGTCATGATCATCTTCGAAGGCAGCCAGATTTCGAACCGGCCGTTCCCCGCTGCGCCCGAGCGCGAATTCTTCGTCGTACTCTGCCCGCATTTCCTCGATAAGATCGTCTTCAAGCACTTTGCCGACAACCAGGAAGCCGTTTTCCCAGAAGCTGGCTACCTGGGATTGGGTCAGGGCCTTAAAGCCGCTCTCATGTTCGGCTGTTTCAACTGATTGCATCGTCCGGTTCCCCCTATTTTGGATGTCTGCCAGGTGCGGCAGACGGGACAGTTGTCTGTGACATATGCAACGGGCGTGACTGCCAAGTCTTTGCCAAATGGCGCCAATGATTCAATATGGCGAGAAATGATTCTCTCTCCTCACTCCTCTTCACTCTCTCCTTGCCTTTGGGCGGTCGGGCCTATTCGGCCCTCCCTTGTGCGGGGGCTCCGCCCCCG
>WTGY01000040.1 GCA_011523365.1 Caldilineaceae bacterium | reverse complement strand
GGGAGGGAGGGCCGAAGGAGGGGACCGTCGTCTGGCCGAGACAAATTATCGGGAAAGGAAGGCCCGTCTCCATTTGTTTGCGCTGGCTCCTCGTTCCGGACGGTCAATCTCCCACCTCCTGCACGGCAGGCAGGCTGTGGCGCAGTGCGCCGCGTCTTTCCCAGGCCTGGCGGATGGACAGGTAGGAGATATAGGTATAGCCGCAGGCGTAGAGGGAGAGCCAGGGGAAGAGCCACCAGAAGCCGTTGAGGAGGCTGTAGATGAGGAGCGCATTTGCGTAAAGGGCGAGGACGATTTCGGCCCAGACGGTCGGGTCGCTGGGGAGGACGTAGGCACTGGTCTGCCAGTCCTTGGTGGCGCGGGTTACGGCGAACTTGGGCGTTCGTTTGAAGGCGCTACGGACGCCAAGGAGGGCTTCAAAGACGGCGCGGCTGTTGTTGACAGAGAGACCTGTGCCCAGCCCAAGCAGGACAGTGAGGCGGCGAATGCGCTGGCGGACCGAGACGCCCTGGCTTTGCATGGCGGTCCAGTACATGAGCGGGGGGCCGATGGCGGTGAGGGAGAAGAGGGAGGCGATTCTGAGTGCCGGACTGAAGGAGGACATCATCGGCAGGAGGAAGAGCAGATTGATCAGCATCAGCGGGTGGACGGCGTAGCCTGTCAGATGGGCGATGCCGAGGGCCTTGCGCCACAGAGGCTGCCCGGAGCAGAGGACGGCTGTAAAGAGCTTCTTGGCGGTCTGCATACTGCCCTTGGCCCAGCGGAACTGCTGCCGTTTGAAGGCGTCGACGGAGACGGGGATCTCGGCGGGCACGATCACGTCGGGCAGGTAGGCGACGCGCCAGCCACACAGCTGAGCCCGGTAGCTGAGGTCAAGATCTTCGGTGAGCGTGTCCTCCTGCCAGCCGCCGGCTTCGTCCATGCAGGAGCGGCGCCAGAGGCCGGCGGTGCCGTTGAAGTTAAGGAGGGCACCGAGATCATTGCGGGCCCTCTGTTCGACGATGAAGTGGCCGTCGATGCCGAGAGACTGGGCCAGAGTCAGGCGGGAGACATTGGCGTTGAGATGGCCCCAGCGGGCCTGGACGCAGCCGACCTCGGGATTGTCGAAGGGGGAAATCGTGCGTTGCAGAAAGTCGGGCGGCGGCACGAAGTCGGCGTCGAAGATGGCGATGAATTCGCCGCGAGCGCCGGCGAGCCCCTCGCGGAGGGCGCCGGCCTTGTAGCCTGTACGGACGGTGCGGTGGATTTGAGTGATGTCGACGCCGTTGCGGCGGTGGAAGGCGATGCTGTTGGCGATGATCTGGCTGGTATCGTCGGTCGAGTCGTCGAGGATTTGGATCTGAAGGCGGTCTGCGGGCCAATCGAATGCGGCGACGGCGTCGATGAGGCGACGGACGACGTGACGTTCGTTGAAGACTGGGAGTTGGACGGTTACGAAGGGTTGATCCTCTGTGTCGGAGGGAGGCGTTGGGTCGGCGTCGAACAGGGTTCGCCGGGCGATGAGGGTGAGGAAGAGCGCCTGCAGGCCGTAGACGGCAAGAAGCGATGCGGCGATGATGTAGATAAGCTTCAGTACCGTCATGCGAAGAGATCAGCCTTCAGTTTGCTGGTTCCTGCTGCCAGGTCCGGTCTCTCCCAGGGGGTGGAGGCGGCCGCAGGAGTACGTTGCGTCTTCTGTGAATACAACATTGTGTCCTGCGCGCGAAGTCCGCTCGGGCAGACCGCGCGTAAGGTGTCGACAGTGTTACCAGATTGGCCCACGCGGGGGTTCTCCCAACCGCTGAAGGAGCAGGCTGTCCAGTCCCCAGGCACGGCCCGACTGGGCCAGAGCCACGACGAGCGCGGAGACGGTGAGCAGCACGTAGGTCCAGATCCACTCGCTGCCGCCGAGGTAGGCAAGAAACAGGTTGAAGAAGAAAAGGGCGGCGCCGATGGCGGCAAGAGGCGTGAGGAGTCCGACCAGCAGCCCCAGACCCATGAGCAACTCCCCGACCAGCTGAAAGACTGCGAAGAGCCCGGGCACCTGGAGGATTGTGCCGTTTATTATGGCCCTATAGAAGGCCGGGCCGCCGCCGTTGTCGTTGAAGAGATAGTTGAAGAGGCCGACGATGCCATCGGCTGTGTAGATTCCGTCCTGCAGATTCTTAAACCAGGTGACAATCAATATCACCCCTAACGTAATACGTAGAATGGCGGTGGCCTGTCGAGCTGTGTTTTGTTCCTGACCCATTTCGATACTCCTGTGCTTTTTCAGTGTGCGCAATGCGACATTCAACCCGAGGTTGTAGCTCTGGGGGCGGTTCGATTCAGGTGGGGCAGCAGGTGGCGGAGCAGGCCTGCGGCGCGGTCGGTCAGATATACGCCCAGCAGCATCGCCAAGGTGGTGGTAATGCTGCCGAGGCTCAGGAGGGGGACGCCGACGAGGGAGTGGCCCAGGTTGCAGCCGCCGGAGATGCCGGCGCCTATGCCCATGAGGAGACCGCCAGCGGCCAACTGTGTGTAGCGGGCGGACGTTTCTCCCCTGGCCCAGAAGGTGCCGGCGCGGCGGGCGGCGATGAAGGCGCCCGGCAGCAAAGCTATCAGTGCCACGGGAATCCACAGGTTCGCGGATTCGCTGCCGACCAGCAGGGATTCGTAGAGTGCGGTGGGAACGCGTGAGGTGCCGAAGGTATAGTTGGCGCCGCCGGCACGGGCGAGGAGCCAGGCCAAGCTGGTGAAGAGCCCGATGGCTATGCCAAGGGGCAGCCACGACCAGTAGTTTCCCTGTTGGGGACGGGGACTGCGCCAAAGGAAGAGGGCGGCTGCGGCCAGAAGCAGGACGAGCAGGACGAGCCCCATTGGGGCGCCGAGGAGATTCAAAAAGGTGGTCGTTTGGCCATCGGTTACCACTGGATTTTGGTTGAGCGCGATCCGCAAAGGGTTGAGCGGCCCTCGCCAGGCGAGCAGGTCACCGATTGACCAGGTGGCGAGGCCGGCCAGCACGCCGAGCATGCCGTGGCCGAGTTTATAGAAGATGCCGGTCACGCAGGTGGCGGCGATGACCATGCCGGCGCCGAAGATGAGGCCGCCGGCGAGGTTCGCCTGCCAGGCCCAGGGGGCGATCCAGGGCGTGATCCAACCAAGGGCGATCATTCCCTGCACTAAGGGGATGGAGATGAGCAGGGTCAGCAGATAGGCGCGGACCAGATTCAGTTGCGGCGGCCGGCGGAAGAGGCCGCGCAATGTGCTATGGAAGCAGAAATCGCCTCTTTCGAGGAGATAGCCGAGCACTGAACCGGCGGCAAGGGCCAGCAGAATAGTCATGCGGCAGAGTTCCGTTTGCGACTACCAGTTGCTGGTTGCGGCTGCCGCCAGCCAGCCGGAATCTGGTTACGAGCCAGTTTCTTCGGGCGGGATTTGAGAATCACTGCGCTGGAAGAGTATGCGCGTTCCATAGACCGGTGTCCAGCCTCAGTTCCTGCTTGTCAGCCCGTCCAGGCCCCAGACGCGACCAGCGCCGGTGACCAAGAAAAGACCGTGCCACATTGCGAGCATGGCGTAACTCCAAGGCCATTCGCCGGGCACTTCGAGGAGACCGATACCAAGGTTGAGAGAGAGGCCCAAGCCGAGCAGCGCGCCGAGACGGGTGAAGGCGCCGGTGAGAAGGCTGAGGCCAACGGCCAGTTCCGTGAGGAAGATCAACCAGGCGAATAGAGTGAAGTTCGGCAATACGATCTGCTCGACGAAGAGGCCGTAGAGGGGGAAGGCGGCGTGTGTCACTTCGAGTTGCAGCCAGTCCATGAGGCCAGGGCCCTCTGCGGGCATGAAATCGGGCGGCAGTTTCCAGCGTAGAGAGAAGAGCCACAGGACGCCTATGATGGCGCGGGCGATGGCGATGGGCCACAAGGGGGCGCGGACGTTCATTGACCATTCTCGGCGGGCAGGAGATGGATACGTTCGCGAGGCAGGTGCAGGATGATTTCTTCGCCGCGGCTGAAGTGCTGATAGGGCGTCACAGTCAGTTGCAGGTGGGTGTCGCTGATGCCGGCGCCGCAGCGGGCGACCAGGCCCTGGAAGCTATAGGTCTCGACCAGGCCGACCAGGTTGTTATGGCCGTTACGGCCGACTTCGACGGCTTCGGGGCGGATGGTAACGAGCACGTCGCCATCGGGCTTGTCGGTGTCGTCCACTTCGAGGGGGCCGAGATCGGTTTCGACGATGCGGCCGCGCTTGATACCGGGCAGGAAGTTTATGCCGCCGAAGAAGCGGGCCACGTCGCTGTCGACGGGACGTTCGAAGAAGCTGCGGGGCTCACCGATCTGACGGACGGCGCCGTGCATGAGGAGGCAGATGCGATCGGCGACGGCGACGGCGTCGGTCTGATCGTGGGTGACGAAGATCATGGTGATGCCGGCCTGCTGCTGCAGGGTGCGGATTGTGACTCGCAGGTCCTCGCGGAGGCTTGGCTCGAGGCTGCTGAGGGGTTCATCGAGCAGTAGTACGCGGGGTTGAATTACGAGTGCCCTGGCGAGGGCAACGCGCTGGCGCTGGCCGCCGGAGAGCTCGTCGGGCCGGCGGTCCTCGTAGCCGGCCAGCTGCACGGCAGCCAGGGCCTGGGCTACTTTGGTGCGAATTGTGCTGGCGCCGGCGCGGCGCATTTTGAGGCCGAAGGCGACATTTGCGCCGACATCCATGAAGGGGAAGAGCGCATGTTCCTGGAAGACCATGACTGCGCCGCGTCTTTCCGGGGGTACGCCCAGCACGGACTGGTTGTCGAAACGGATGTCGCCGTCAGTGGGAGGCACCAGGCCGGCTATGGAACGCAGAATAGTGGTCTTGCCGCTGCCGGACGGGCCCAATAGAACCATGAGCTCCCCCTGACCGACGGTTAAGGAGACGTCGTGCAGGACGGGCGAGCCGTAGGGGAAGGTGTGGGAAAGGTTGTGCAGTGAAACGGTGGTCATTGTTGGGCAGCTAATGTGCGTTCAAGGTGAGAACACGTTTTTCTGTGTGTTACGTATTGCGTATTTCGTATTGCGTAAAGACAGACATGAGAGGCGCGATACCAGTGCGTGATGCGAGCGGAAAGTCCTGGTGTTACACGGGACCTACATTAGCAGGGGACTGTGGTCTCGAGCCTTTCGTTGCACGGTGTCCGCTTCCACGACCGCGGGTAGAGCGGGCAGAGGAAGCGGGAATGCAGCCTATTCGGGCCAGACCTCCATCTGACCGCCTAATGGCAGCTGGATCTGCGCATCCGGACCTTCGAACCAGCGTGCGTAGATTTCGTGGTAGACACCGGACGTCCAGAGCTCCTGGAGGGCGTAGTTGACCTGATCGCGCCAGGTGGACTGATTGTTGGGCACGCCGATACCGAATTGAACGGGATTGTGTCCGCCGGGCAGGAGCTCGAGTGCGGGGTCGCCGGCTGCGAGGGCCAACATGGTGATGTTGTCTTCGGTGTAGCCTTCGACGGCGCCGTCACGGAGGGCCTGCATGGCGGCGAGCTTGTCGCTGAATTCGACGATTTCGGGGGCCGGGCCACCCTGGGCCTCGCTGTAAGCGATCCAGGAGGGGATGGCTGAACTGCCGGCGTTGGCGGCCACTTTGAGGCCCATCAGTTCATCGATGGAGGTGTATTCGCCGGTGCGGATGAGAAAGGACTGATTGTCCCAGAAGTAGGTGATGCTGAAGTCGATGGCGTCGTCGCGTTTGCGGGTGTGGTTCATGCTGGCGATAGAGATGTCGACGCGGCCTTCCTGGAGGAAGCTGATGCGGGTGGTGCCGTCGACGACGATGAGATCGGGTTCCAGTCCCAGTTGTTCGGCCATGGCGTGGGCGAGGTCGACGTCGAAGCCGACCCAATCACCGTCTTCGGTGACAAAGCTCAGGGGAGGATTGTCGTTGCGCACACCGATGCGCACGGTCCCGCGAGCTGTTATTTCATCGGCGAGGGAAAGTGTGTCGCCAGCGGGCATTGCCGGAATCGCCTGGCAAGCGGCCAGCAGAAGGGCGACGAGTAAGAGAGGGAGGGTGCGTTTCGATGCATTCTTCATTGAATGTGACTCCTTTCCTGGAAGTGTATCAGATTGCACCAAGGTTGGACAAAAACGGGGGCGATTTTTGGAAACGCGTTGCATAGCGCGGTATTCATAGCGATGAGAAGGCTGGGCAAATGCAGATGAATTGTCACTTGCAGCGTATTCGTCCTATCGTACCATAGCAGGGGGCGCAATAAATGTAAGCAATGGTACGCATTGGCGCTGCGTTTACTCTGCGGAGAGTCGGAATCCCGGTACATTTTCAGGTGCAGTTCCTTGCAAAGTGCACGAGCGCAAGCCCCATTGGCAGGCGGGCTTCAGTAGCTGAAAAAAGAGTGGGCAAGATCGGATGGTCGACTGCGCCGTTCCCAGCGCTGGGAGAGGCGGGAAAGGGTGAAGGCGAGCGCGAAGTAGAGCACGCCGACAAAGGTGTACATGGTGACCCAGTAGGGCGCGTTGGTGACGTCGGCGCCGAGGGCCATGCGGGCGACGGTCATGACTTCGGCGACGCCGATAACGACTACCACGGACGTGTCCTTGAATAGGCTGATGGCCTGGCCGGTAAAGGCGGGCAGCATGACGCGGAGGGCGTAACGCAGCCTGACGAGGATGTAGACCTGGCGGGGGCGGCTGCCCATGAGGCGTGCGGATTCGACCAGTTCCTGGGGGACGGCGGCGAGTCCGGCGCGCAGGATTTCGGCCTGGTAGGCGCTGGAGTAGAGGGCCAGAGCGACGAGCGCGGAAGTGCGGGGGCTCCAGTTGAGTCCGAAGCGGACGCCGCCGACGCCCTGGTGGACGAGCACAAGCAGGAGTATCAGGGGAATGCCGCGAAAGAATTCAACGTAGGCGACGGCGCACCAGCGGAGCGGGCGCCAGTTAGACCGTTCGGCGCTGCTGACGGGCACGGCGAGACAGAAGCCGACGGCCACGGCGAGAACGGCGAGGATGAGGCTGAGGACGAGGCCGCCGGGCCGTTGCCCGGAGAATCCTAACAAGAGGGACGGCAGTTTTTCGATCAGGAAGGACAGGTGGTCATTCATAGATGATCAGTAGCTACTTAGCCATGTTCTGTGCGTGTAGTGTGTGCGGTCTGCCTGGGGGAAATGTACCGTGAGAATTTCTGTAGCGGGCTCGCGATGGTCATTGCGGTGAACGTTGGGCATAAATGGGAGTTGCCTCGCCTGTCGTGCCAGCGCTGGCACATACTTGGAATCTGCCACGACGCGGGGTTGGGGGGAAGCCCGGTCGCAGCGGGTCGTCAGGGTCATATTGCCACACACTGGCTGCGGCGGGAGGTTTAGGGGGGCGTTGCGGGGGCGGAGCCCCCGCACAAGGGAGGGCCGACCAGGCCCGACCGCCCCAAAGCTAGGAGAGAGTAAAGAGAAGTGAGGAGAGAGAAACATCTTTCGCCATGTTGAGTCATGGGCGCCTTTGGGCAAGGACATAGCAGTCACGACGATCAGAAGCAAATGCCAGGGGAGCAGGAAGGGCAATGTCAGCCTCATGCGACGAGCCATTGCTTTTCGACCCAGCGCAGGAGGCCGGAGAAGGCAAAGGCGAGGAGAAGATAGACGATGGCGGCGAGCATGAGAAATTCGAGCGCAAGGAAGGTGCGGGTGATTGCAGTCTGGGCGCTGTGGAAGAATTCGGGGGTGGCGACAAAGGCGGCCAGCGCGGTGTTTTTTAGATGATGGATGAGGCGGGTGGAGATGGCCGGGAAGGCGGTACGGAGACCCTGGGGCAGCAGGACCGTCCAGAAGAGTTTGAGGCGGGAGGCGCCGAGGGTGCGGGCGGCGTCGACGTGTTGCTGGGGGATGGCGCCGACGCCGGCGCGAAAGAGCTCTGCGAGGTAGGCGCTGGTATTGAGGACCAGGGCGACGCCGGCGGCGAGCGTATAGTAGGGCAGGGAGAGCCCGCTCCAACTGCTGAGCCAGTTGAGAAAGGCGTTATCGAAGAAGATGGGACGCCTCAGCTCGGTGGGGAAGAGGTTGGGCAGGGCGAAGGCCCAGATGATCATGAGCACGAGGGCGGGCAGGTTGCGGTGGGTTTCGACATGGAGAACGGCGAGGGCGCCGGCGAGGCGGTTGCCGGAGATGCGCATGGTACCGGCGGCGACGCCGAGGACGAGGGCGAGCGCGGCGGTGACGGCGGTGAGGACAACGGTGAGGAGGAGGCCCTGAAGGAGCAGGTTGAACAGGTCGGGCGTGAGCCAATTGGGGGTCATTTGGCGCAGATGAAGAGCATCAAGGAGCTGTCATCAGTCAGGTCGGCGCGGTTGTAGCCGCCATGGCTCTTGAGGATTTGCAGTCCAGCTGCGGCAAGGAGGCCGGTGACATCTTGCCGGGTGAAGAGGCGGTAGCGCAGATGGTAGTCTTGGGAATTTTCGGGGGAGACGATGTGGAAGTTTTCAGTGACGATGCCGGTTTCGGCGTCGAAGCTGCGGTCGACCTCTGCATAGCTCGTGTCGCTGCCGAAGCGGTCGGACGGTTTGAGGGCGTCGAGGGCAGGTTGCTTCTGGGGGAGCTCGAGCGCGAAACGACCGCCTTCCTTCAGGGAATCGAAGACGGTGGTAAGCAGGTCGCGGTTGTCATCATCTGACGCGGGCGGGACCTGTCCGAGCGTTGTGAAGAGGCAGAGGGCGGCGTCGAACGGTTCGGCGGTGAAATAGCCTTCTGCGGCAACTTGCTGGAAGTCGACAACGACACCGGCCTCATGGGCATTGTCGCGGGCGGCCCTGATCATGGCGGCGGCGGGGTCGATGCCGAGGACACGGTAGCGGCGGCGGGCGAGTTCGACGCTGTGGCGGCCGAAGCCGCAGCCGACGTCGAGGACGCGCGCGCCGGGGGAAAGGGGAAGGGCGTCGACGAGGAAATCGATCTCCTGCCGGGTTCGTTCGGCAGTCAGCAGGGGATGACGGAGAAAGGGGGAGCCGTCCGAGAAGAAGTCATTCAACTTTCAATTCCCGGCAGCCGCGTCATCCGGAGGTGCGTGTAGGGCCCCACTCACGGTGGGGAGGTACTGATTGCGCTTTTTTCACAACGTATCGCGCACATCGAGCATGGGCAGGTCCTGGCGTTCGAGGTCGTAGAGCGCCTCGAAGGGGATGGCTGCGTCTGCGGCTTCGGCGGCTTCGGCCCAGCCCTCGACCCATTCGCGCTCGATTCCGTCGACATCATCGACGACGCGGAGGCGATCGATTGCGTAGGTCTCTTTGAGCTGCTTCATTTCGGCGGCGACGCTCTCGGGGGAGCGCTGGCGAAAGGCCTGGCCGTGAACGGAGTCGCGGCACCAGTCGCAGCCGTAGGGGCAGCCGCGGGAGGTGGAGATGGTGAGGGATGAGTAGCCGTTTTCTTCGCGCCAGGTGTCGAGGTAGCGGTCCATGTCGATGAGGTCGCGGGCGGGGAGGGGCAGCTCGTCGAGGTTTTCG
>WTGY01000132.1:244-9537 GCA_011523365.1 Caldilineaceae bacterium | reverse complement strand
CGTAGGGGCAGGCCTCGTGCCTGCCCTCGTACGCGCGGCCCCGTCCTCATACCCATCTCCTCCCCGCCCCCGTCAGGGCAGGCCTCGTGCCTGCCCTCGTTCTCCCACAAGCATCGACCTCACCCTCCCCAAACGCCACCGCACTCTGGATTCCCCAACCGATCTATACCACCCTAAATGCCTCCAGCACCCCCCAAAGATTGCACGATTGCACGGAATTCCTTGACCTGGCCTTTGAAACATGCTATTTCGATTCCCGCCATCTCCACCAGCCTAGAGGGGCGATCCGGGTCAATGACCGGGTCGCCTTTTGATTTCCAGAGATGAGGCGAGCGGCCTTGGCCCTTTCATGGCAGAGCACCGGAGAGGATCACGGTGCTGGCATATCATCTGACAACGCTCAGAATATACGCTTGGAAGCCTGCGTCTGACGTTGGACAGGCAAGGGGAGTGAGTTATGAACAGTAATCAACTCATCTATGATGCGACGCTCCGCAACATTGAACTCATCTGAGAGGCAGCAACCCATCTTCCAATTGAAGTGCGCGAGGCACATCCGGAAATTCCTTGGCGCCAAATAGTCGCAATGCGCAGCCAAATCGCGCACGCGTACCTGGGGCTGGATGACGAGGCTATCTGGGACATCATTTGTACCGACATCCCTGACCTGTTGCCCGCGCTGCAGTTTCTGCTGAAAGCAGCCATGGAGAACGGTGCGTAGTCGGCTAGAGGATCTGTGTAAGGGAAGTAAAAAACGCCCCCCACTTTGGAGGACGTTGGCCCATTGACACGTTCGTCGAGGTAGCAATTGGGTAATGATGTTTCCGTTGGGATTTCAACGGACTTTACTCCTTAGGAATAACTATACTTCATCCACCTCCACTTTACTTTGGTAAAGGTTTGAGCCGGTAAATTGCCAGCGAGGCGAAAAACAAATGGATCAACGCCGCTCATTTATGGAAATTCCATGCGGTTGCCTTCGCCGGCACCATCTTCGATTGCTCAGCCCTTCAACTCCAGGTAAGCAATTTCCTCCTCGGACAGCTTAATCTCCGACGCTTCGACGTTCACATGTACTTCGTCGGTGGTACGCGCGCCTGACAGCGCGTGGATGCCTTCAGGCTGGTTGTAGACGTAGGCCAAAGCGATGTGGGGCACGGTGACGCCCTTCTCGGCGGCCAGCTCCTGGACGCGGTCGTGGCGCTTGAAGTTCCCCTCTTCGCAGTAGACTTTGACAGCGAGCTGATCATACGAGTCGGTAAATGTGTCAAGGTTGTCGCGAAGGAAGCGGCCGCTGAAGAAGCCCCCGGCCAGACTGGACCATACAAAGAGCGTTACACCATTCTCGCGGCACCAGGCGCGCGCCCTCACCAGCCGGCCCGCTGACGCTGACGCCGTCGGGCCAGGGCGGCTCTTTCTGTACGGCGAGGCTGAACTGGGGGCTGCTGACGACGAAGGGGGTCAGACCGTTCGCGGCGGCGTATTCGTTGGCCTCTTGCAAGCGCTCGGCGCTCCAGTTGGATCCCCCGTAGGCGTCGATCTGGCCGGCTTCTTTGGCTGCGTGGAGTGTCTCGACGATCGGGCCGACAGGCTTCTTGGGATCGTCCTTGTGCAGCAGGTAGAGATCGATGCTGTCCACCTTGAAGCGCGCCAGACTGTCGTGGAGGTCGGACTGGATGTCGTAGGGCGTGACCCGCTTTCGGTCCTGGCTGTTGTGGGCGCCTTTGCCGAGGATGACGATCTCGTCGCGCAGGCCGCGTTCGTTGATCCACTGACCGACTGCGCGCTCTTTGTCGCCGTCGCCGTAAATGTGGGCAGTGTCGAGGCAGTTGCCGCCGGCAGCGTGGAAGGCGTCGAACACGGCGAAGGCGGTGTCGAGAGCCTTGGCGTCTATCCACATCGTTCCCTGCACGAGGCGGGAGACCGGCTTGTCGATGCCGGGAATGTTGGAATAGAGCATGTAGGGTACTCCTGAGTGGTTGGTGCGGACGATAGGTCGCCCTGTTGATGTTGGACTGTGAGGATGTATTCTATTCTGCCTTTTTTGACAGGGCAAGAAGGTACGACGGCCCCCAAATGAGCCGCTTGACTTTCCCATCCCTAGACTGTAAAATCCCGACGCAACGAGCAAAACGGCTGGCCGCCCCCTGCCCTCTTGAGTCCGAACAACCCGGACCCGCGCCACACACCACCAGCTACCCCAATGGACTCATCCTTCAAAGTTATTTTCTGAATCCCTTCAGGCACACGAGGAGAACCCGCAATGTCAACAACAATCAGCCGTCGCTCCATGCTCAAGTGGATGGCCGCCGGCAGCGCCACCGCAGCCCTGGCAGCCTGCGCCATGCCCGCCGCAACCGACACCGGTGGCGACGCCGATATGGCCGACATGGAAGAAATTACCATCGGCTGGGCCAGACATGGCTCCGAGGGCGACGTTCCCACCGAAACCGGCCTCGCCGAACTCTTCAAGTCCAAGCATCCCGGCGTATCAGTCGAACCCCTCGTCCTCCCCTGGGGTGACTACAATACCAAGATCCCCGTCATGGTCGCCGGCGGCACCGCGCCCGATACCTTCGGCTGCCATCCTGCCCTCATGGCCGAAACGCACACCGCCGGCGGGTCCATCCCCTTGACCGACTTCATCGATGCCTACGGCGCCGACCTCAACTACGATGACGTCGTCTATCACGGCGACGCTCTCTTCGACGGCGTCGTCTTCGGCCTGCCCCAGAAGTCCTGCACACACCAGCTCCGCTACAACAAGACCCTGCTCCAGGAAGCCGGCATGCCCCTCCCGGGCGAGCTTTACTGGGAACAGGGCGCCGACGGCTGGAACTGGAACACCTTCATCGAAATGGGCAAAGAGCTCACCAAAGACCTCGACGGCGACGGTGAGACCGACCAGTACTTCTACGGCGGCTCCGGCGGCACCAATCAGCTAGCCCTCATCCGCGCCGCCGGCGGCGAAGTATTCGACGAGGCCGTCTCCACCTGCACCATCAACAGCGCCGATGCCGTCGAAGGCATCAAGTTCATGGCCGATCTCGTACTCGAGCACAAGATTCAGCCTCCGCCCGAAATGCAGGCCAACGAGCTGGGCATCAACTTCAACACCGGCAGAATCGTAATGGCCGGCGGCACCACCTGCGACTCCGTGCGCGACCTGCGCGAAGGCTACGAGCTCCCCTTTGAGTGGGATTTCGTGCTCGTGCCCGCCGGCAAAGCCGGCTTCCGCTGCTGGGGCGATACCGATCAGATCGTGGTCTCCTCCGCCAGCGAGTACGCCCAGGAAGCCTTTGACTGGGCTGTCTACCGCAGCAGCCTCGAAGCCTGGGAAGAAGGCTACGACAGCGGCATCACTCTCGCCTTCTCCGACGGACCCACCCGCTACTCCATCTTCGAGTCCAAGGCCTATACCGAACCGCTGGGGGCGCTCGACATACCCATGATCCGCGAAGGGTACATCAACACTATCCCCAACCCCTTCGTCCCGCGCAGCCCGCAGCCCTACCGCGTGCTCTTCACCGTCATGACCACCGAGGTCGACAACGCCCTGCGCGGCGCCAAGTCCGCCCAGCAGGCCGCCGACGACATGTGCGCTCAGATCGAAGAAATCCTGGCCGAGAACGCCTAGAATCTCTGCTGCCGTCTGAACAGGCGGCCCTCTGAAAGGACGTGGAGCGCGAGGCCCCTCGCCTCCCGTCCTCCCTGAACCCGCTATCGCCGAGCCAGATACCTATGAGTCGGTCCCTGATTCTGGGCAAGAGCAGACTCTACTGGAAGAACGTCTTCGAAGGCTATGCCTTCATCTCCTTGTGGATCGTCGGCTTTGTGGTCTTCACCGCCGGCGCGCTCCTCGGTTCCTTCTCCATCAGCCTCACCAAGTGGAACATCGTCGGAACGCCCGAGTACATCGGCCTCGAAAACTACCAGAAGATGCTCGACGACGAATTCTTCTGGCAGTCGCTCAAAGTCACCGTCATCTTCCTCCTCAACGTGCCGCTGAATCTCGCCCTCGGCCTCTTCCTGGCCATGCTGCTCAACCAGAAAATCCGCCTCATCGGCTTCTTCCGCACACTCTTCTACCTGCCCAGCGTGACCGCCGGCGTCGCAGTCTCCCTCCTCTGGATGTGGATCTTCAACCCCCGCTTTGGCGTCATCAACGTCATGCTCAAGGGCATCGGCATCAAGGGCCCTGCCTGGCTCGGCAGTGAGACCTGGGCGCTGCCCGCCCTCATCGTGATGAGCGTCTGGGGCGTAGGCGGCGGCATGCTCATCTACCTCGGCGCCCTCCAGGGCATCCCCACCACCTTCTACGAGGCCGCCACACTCGACGGCGCCAACGCCTTCCAGAAATTCCGCCGCATCACAGTCCCCATGATTACACCCGTTCTGCTCCTCAACCTGATCATGGGTATCATCGGCTCCTTTCAGGTCTTCACCCAGGCCTTCATCATGACCAAGGGCGGGCCCAACTACGCCACCCTCTTCTATGTGCTCTATCTCTACCAGAACGCATTCCAATGGTTCAACATGGGCTACGCCTCCGCGCTCGCATGGGTACTCTTCCTCGTGATCCTTGCTTTCACCTTCCTGATTCTGCGCACCTCCTCCAGCTGGGTCTACTACGAAGGCGGTTGATCGGATGGCTCAACACAGTCTCCAACAAAGCAACCTGCAACCTCTGCTCTCTTCCCTGTCAAACCTCTGGCAGAGCCGCCGCCGCCAGGACCTCGTGCTGAAGACGGCCGTCTATCTGGTCCTGCTCATCGGCGCCTTCGGCGTCATGCTGCCCTTCTTCTGGATGATCAGCACCTCCCTCAAAAAGCCCGGCACCGAATTCACCTTCCCCATCGAGTGGATTCCCGTCCCGCCTCGCTTCGGCAACTATCAGAATGCGTGGACTATTCTCCCCTTCAACCAGTGGCTATTCAACACCATTCGCATAACAGGCCTCTCCATCCTCGGCCACATCGTCTCCTGCGCCATCGTCGGCTTCGGCTTTGCCCGCATCCGCTTCCCCGGCCGCGACGCCATCTTCCTGCTCGTCCTCGCTACCATGATGCTGCCCTATCCATCAATCATCGTCCCGCTTTTCATTCTCTTCAAGGAGCTGGGCTGGATCAACACCATCCTCCCTCTCGTCGTACCCACATTCTTCGCCACCAGCGCCTTCTACATCTTCCTCCTGCGCCAGTTCTTCATGACCCTCCCCCTGGAGCTCGACGACGCCGCCCGCGTCGACGGCTGCAGCACCTTCGGCATCTTCTATCGCATCTGCGTCCCCCTCATCAAACCTGCCCTCGGCATCATCCTCGTCTTCTCCTTCATGCACCACTGGAACGACTTCCTCGGTCCCCTCATCTTCCTCGGAGACCTGGACCAGTACACCCTCGCCCTCGGCCTTCGCTTCTTCCAGGGCCAGCACAGAGTCGAGTGGACCCTCCTCATGGCCGCCTCCCTCATCATTCTGTCTCCCTGCATCATCCTCTTCTTCATCGCCCAGAAAAACTACATCCAGGGCATCGTCATCACCGGCGTCAAAGGCTGACCACCCATCGCGGCCCCACGCTCCCATCAGCTGTCGCAAACCCTGCCCGCGACGTCAAGGCGCGCCATTCGCCGCACACTTCTGGGCACAGCCACAATCCCTCTCGCCCGGCAAGGCGCGTGCATCCCAATATTGGGGCGAACTTTCGTATACCTCTGGAGGCACCCAATCCATGGTCAGTTCCCATTTCAGTCTCCGCCGGAATAAGCCCCGCTACTGACTACTAACTACTGACTACTAACTGCTGCTGTTCCGGGCGGTCGGGCCTATTCGGCCCTCCCTTGTGCGGGGGCTCCGCCCCCGCAACGCCCCCCCTCCTACCACGTGCCTCATCGACCTGGTGTCGACATTGGCAACAGGTGCCTGTTCGACCGGGTTTCGCAAACCCGCCATCCGCCGTCCCAACTGTTTCCCGCAAGTGCCGGCCTCGTGCCTGCCCTCCCTCTCCCTTACGCGTCGCCTACTCCGTCCCACCCCTCAACCTCCGGTAGGGGCACGCCTTGTGCCTTCCCTGTGCCTCCCCAAAATCGTTGGCAAACTACCTCACCCATAACTGGCATGAATTACCCGCCAATGTGTTCGCCCTCAGAGATCGACTCGCCCGTCTCGGCCCATCTGTTTGACGATTGATTTCCCAGTCTGTATACTCATTTGGCCACTGTTTTTCCAAAAACAGTGCCGACTATATTGACCTGCTGCCCAACAAAACCCAAATGCCCGTGCGCATTACTGGATCACGACCGCGTGAAGGAGAACCAACGCATGCCCGCCAATGCTTGCAGACAATTCCGCCCCGCGCCTCAGTCCGGAAACGGACGCCGGCCCCGCGGATCATTGTTCATTTGGATGGCTGCGCTCTTCGCCGCAGTGGTCTTGACCGCCTGCGTCATCATCAATCCCCCGCCCGCGCCAACGCCAACGCCCGTCCCAACTGCAACACCTACCCGCCAAACGGTCATTGACGTAGTTCGTGTCGCCGAAGGCGGCGACCCGCCCGTGATTGGGCAGACCGTTAAGGTAGCCCTGACCCTCGACGAGGACAGCTACACCGACCGCTCACGCTGGCAGTGGGAACGCTCCGACGACGGCCTCACCGGCTGGATCGCCGTACCCGGTGCCAGGCTGACCGACTCCTCCCTTTACGCACCCGTAGCCGCCGACGAAGGCAAATACCTCCGCGCATCCGTCAACTATGTCGATAGCGACGACGAAGGCAAGACTGCCCTCAGTCCAACCGTCGGCCCTGTGGTCACCGCCGAAATCGATACCGAAACCGTGGAATTCGCTTTCGGCAACGACCCTGCCGTTGTAAGCCGCGCCGTACGCGCCCGCCTGACTCTCTCTGATTCCGACTACAGCGAACTCGGCCGCTGGCGATGGGACCGCTCCGATAACGCCCTCCGCGGCTGGTCCGACGTCACCGACTACGACGCAGAAGACACCTCCATCATCACGCCTTCCTCTCTCGAGAACGGCAAATACCTCCGCGCCTCAGTCGTCTACAAGGATTCCGAAGGAAACTACAAGAGAGGCTTGAGCCAGACCATCGGCCCCGTCGTCTCCGTCGACACGGTCGCCGACGTGGTCAGATTCTCTGCGGGGGCCGACCCGCCCACAGTCGGAACTAGGATCGAGGTCGAACTCACCCTCCCCAATAGCGACTACAGTGACCTCGGTTCCTGGAAGTGGGAGAGGTCCAACGACGGTCTTGGCAAGTGGCAAGACATCACCGACTACGACGCCTCGAATTCGGCCCGATACACGCCCACTGGCGCCGACGAAGGCAAATACCTGCGCGCCTCCGCCCTCTACGTCGATAGCGAAGACGAGCGCAAGAGAGCCCTCAGTCAGACCATCGGCCCCGTCGTAGAGTAATCGGCGCCAACCACTTAAAATATACCCCTCGCCGCCCGATTCTGCGTGACCCCGCCGCGCGCCTTCCGCCTTCACTCGTAGGACGATAGAGAGCGAGTAACCCCTTTCTCGCAAGTCTATCCACACTATATCTCTTCGAGCCGCCAGACCCTCCCGAAGTTCCAAATCGAGAAGGACGCAATCTGCCTGAAGACGACGCCTTCTCCCCCATGGGCTTCCATCTGCCTGTCAAACCCTCATACAAGACGGAATGCGAATTCCATTACGCCCCCCATACGATCCGTCAATTTGTTGGAGACGTTGACGGTTCGTAGCCATCCTGTCGAAGTAGACACCAAGTCCCGAATTACCCACTCTTCAGCGCAAATAGAGGGCCTCTACCAGAGTAATTTCTCGAAGTCCCGACGCATAAACTCGCGTCTCTTTTGAAGGAGAATCTGCGCTGGTTGGATTTACAATCCAATACCCAGCTACTATACTGAAAACTAGACCTACACGCTGGAGATTCCTTATTTGAGCCGAAATTCTAAGGCCGACCTATTCGTAGCAACAACATCATTTTGGAGCCACGGACTCATTTAGCCAGGAGGATGATAGAATGGCGAACTTGCCAATGAGAGAAGTAAATCGCGTTCAGATGGTCTTTCGTGTCTTTTTGCATGTTATCTTGCGCATGAGCTTTGTCATGTTGCGTCTCTTGATTAACAAAATTTCCCTGGCCATCTTCGGGGCGTTAATCGTCGTAGGCGCAATTGTAGCCGCCATGAGCATGGCGCCCCCGCCAAAGTCCTCCTCAGGTCAGGTCGAGCAACACTCGATGGAGGAGCTTACTGTCCAGTTTGAGACTGCCCCCCTGCCGCTCTCCTTGCCGCTTCTCCACGTATCCTCCTACGATATCCAGTGGACCTCCGTCGGCACAGGCGAGTCCTGGACGACTCAGGGCGAGATCTCGATCTCCGGCGTAACCGAAGGAACTGAAGCAGTCTCCTATACGGTGAAGGGTCTCGACCCCGAAAGAGTCTACCGCTTCCGCACGCGTGGCCGTAACCTCCTCGGCGCCGGCCCATGGTCCGACTGGTTCCCGTCCAACGGCCTTGTACCCGGCCCTGGAGCCACCGCAACACCAGCGCCAACAGCTACGCCAACACCAACACCGACCCCGCAGACCGAGACCAACACCGTCTACTTCAACACGGACCAGCGTCCCACCGTCGGAGAGGAAATCACCGCCCAGCTATCTCTTTCCCAGGACGCCTACGACAATCTCAGTGACTGGCAGTGGCAGAGTTCCGAGACTGCCCTCAACGACTGGGATGACATCAACAATATCAACGTCGAAGACTCCGCTTCCTACACCCCAACCAGCTCCGATGTCGGCTCCTTCCTGAGGGTCTACGTAACCTACACAGACAGCGAAGGCGTCCTCAAACGCGGCCTGAGCCCGACAATCGGCCCGGTCCAGGAAGCAATAGAATAACGATTCGATCATAGCCTTAGCGCTGTTCCTCCTTGCGGCGCTGAATTGAACTCGGGCGGCACGGCACATCCCGACAATCACGGGACGCTGTGCCGCCCGAGCACTTCCCAGGCAAAGTCCAAATCAACCTACTCCCATTCTCACAGTCTCCGTTCCAGGCTTCGTGGCCAGTTGGGTCCACCCGGGCCCCCCTGTAGGGGCAGGCCTTGTGCCTGCCCACGTACGCACAGCCCCGTTCTCATACTCATCCCCCTGGACCGCTCCCGTAGGGGCAGGCCTTGTGCCTGCCCACGTACGCGCAGCCCCGTTCTCATACTCATCCCCTCACCGCCCCCGTAGGGGCAGGCCTTGTGCCTGCCCACGTACGCGCAGCCCCGTTCTCATACT
>WTGY01000132.1:0-144 GCA_011523365.1 Caldilineaceae bacterium | reverse complement strand
CTTCCTCTCACCGCCCCCGTAGGGGCAGGCCTTGTGCCTGCCCACGAACGCGCAGACCGGTCGTGATACTCTTCCCCTCAGCAGCCCCTGTAGGGGCAGGCCTTGTGCCTGCCCACGAACGCGCAGACCGGTCGTGATACTCTT
>WTGY01000050.1 GCA_011523365.1 Caldilineaceae bacterium | reverse complement strand
AGTCGTCGTACATGCCCATGTCGAGCATGAGGGGGCGGGGGGCGATGAGGCCGGCTATGTCGTCGGTGTCGAACCAGGCGTGGATGCCGGGGACGATCTGCGAGCCGCAGAAGTTGACGCGTTCGAAGGCGAACCCTTTCCACGGGTTGACGTAGCCCATGATGTCGGCGGCGGCGATGCGGGGCTCGGCGGCGGCGGCGAACGTGGTCATGGTGCCGCCCTGGGAGAGGCCCATCATGCCGATGCGTTTGGGATCGACCTCGGGGCGGGTCTCAAGGTAGTCGATGCAGCATTTCATGTCCCAGATGTTGAGCGTCAGGGGCCAGCGGTCCAGCATGGTGCCGCGAATGTAGTTGACGTTGCAGGGGTCGCGGCCGGGGAAGGGGTTGCGGCCGTCACGGCGTTCGCCGAAGCCGCGCAGGTCGGGTGCAATCGTCAGGTAGCCGGCCTTTGCCATCTGGAAGCCGTAGTCGTAGTTGTGCAGCTCGATGTTGGCGCTCATTTCGTCGGAGGAGCGGATGCCGGCGACCGGATCTTTGCCGAAGGGGCCGTGTCCGTGCGAACAGAGGATGGCGGCGTTGGTGCCGTCGGCGGCCATTGTTTTGGGGCGCAGGACCTGGCAGGGAACGCTCATGAACGGTTCGGAGTTGAAGACGACGCGTTCGCGGATGAGGCCGTCGTCCTCGACACTGCTTTCGACTTCGGCCTCCAACGGGACCGGGTCGGGGAAAGTTCCCAATAGTTCCATGTACTTGGCATGCGCGGACTGGCGCCAGCTGTCCCAGTCCCCCGTTTGTGCGCAAAAGTGCAACTTTGGCGTGAAGTTTTCGACCTGATTTTCCCAGTATGCCTGCATCGAGAAGTTGCGTGTCGCCATTGTCCTCTCCTTGCGCGCCGGATTGGAGCGCGCTTTTTCGCCTGACATTATAACACGGGAAACTGGCCGGAATAGCCCGAATTTGCGCCGAGAATGCCGCGAAGTTCGTCATCGCGCACGGTTTTGAGGACGTAGTCGGGGACTTCGGTGCCGGGCCAGTTGACGAACCAGTTGGGGGTGAAGCCGTAGAACATTGTGTAGCGCACGTTTTCGCTCAGGATGGGCACGCCGGCGTGCAGGAGGGTCTCGGTGAAGTGGAGGATGCTGCCGGCGGTTGCGGTTGCCTCGACGATGGGGCATCGATCCTTCAACGTCTCGTAGGTCCCTTCGAGTCTGTGCGAGCCGTCGAGGATCATGGTACCGCCGTCGCCGGGCGAGACGTCGGTCAGGTAGGTGATGTTGTTGAGGAAGACGCAGTTGATCAGGTCCGGGTCGGTGTCGTGGGGGAAGGTGCCCCACTTGGGGCGCAGGCCGCGATGCCAGCCCATTTTATCGGGATCGCGCAGGGGGTCGTGCCGTGTGCGGCGGTCGGGGTGGGGGCGTTTGATCATGGCGTGGCAGGTCTCGTATTTGATCTCGGCGCCCATGAGCTGGCGGTTGGCCTCAAGCACCTGGGGGATCATGAGCCACTCGCGGAAGATGGGGTCGCCGTTGACCATGCAGTCGATGTGGAGGATTTCGTCGTCGTCCTTGTGGGCGAGGGGGCGTACGTAGTGGGACTGCCGTTCGAGGGCAGCCTTGTAGGCGTCGATCTGGTCCGGGCTGAGGACGTTTTCCTCCAGGACCCAGCCATGCTCGGCGAAGTGGCGCAACTGATCGTGGGATAACATTGTCTTCCTCCCCCGCTACTCTACTCAGAACCAATGCGGCGACTGCGGTTTTTTGGTGCGGATCGACTCGAGCGCGGCGGCGCAGACTGACACGATATTGGCGCCCCAGCTGGCCGGGATGGGATTGCTGATCTTGCCGTCGAGCAGGTCCAGGTAGTCGATCACCGAGCGGCCCCAGCCATGTCCGCCAACAATCTCATCGGCAGACTCCTCTTCGATGTCGGCCGGTTCGTGGTCGCGGCGGTAATGTTTGCCCTTCCAGAGCGTGCCCTCGGTACCGTAGACGGCGAGGAAGCCACCGCCCATGCCCTCGCCCATACCGTGCCCGGAGCAGCCGCTGGTGACGTAGATCTTGCCGGCAGCGCCGTTTTCGAACTGAAGGATGACGATGTAGCAGTCGTCGTCGGGGAACATGGGGACGCTCATCTTGTTGCTGTAGGCGTAGACCTCGGTGACGGGGGAATCGACGGACCAGAGGATGAGGTCGAGGGGATGGCAGCCTCCTCCGAGGAGGATGTTCTGGGGATTCTGTTTGTCGATACGCCAGGGCGTGTGGTGCGCGCCCTCCGGCGAATAGTGACTCCACATATCGTGGATGTAGTCGCCCTGGACGAAGAAGACGTCGCCGACCCGGCCTGATTTCGCCATCATGGCCATTTCGTGCCAGGGGTGCATGTAGCGCATGGTCTGGTCGGTCATGACGTGGGTGCCGCTTTGGGCTTCGGCGTCGAGGATGCGCTGGCAGTCTTCGACCGTGGTTGCCAGCGGCTTTTCGACGAGGGCGTGACAGCCCTGTTCCAGGGCCATGACGGTCTGATCGGCGTGCAGGTGGTCGGGGCCGGCGACGACGACGACGTCGGGTTGGGTTTCGCGCAGGAGCTGGGCGTAGTCGTCGCCGAGGGTGGCTTGCGGGTAGAGGTCTTTCATTCTGTCGAGCATGGGCTGCTGGGGATCGACGACGCCGGCGATCTCGCCGCGTCCGTCAGTCGCGGCCACCTGGGCCACGCTGCGTCCGGCGCTGCCGCCGCCGCTGATCAGGAATCTGTACTTGCTCATTGCTATTCTGTCCTTGCTTGGTTGTTCGCCGTGGGAACGCTGTCGGGATCGAGGAAGGCGACGTCGCTTTCATCGTCTTCGAAGCGGGTCATGCCGATCTCTTTGATGGCGCTGTCGGGCACCTTTTCGAGCGGCGTGTAGCTGGGATGGTGCGCCTCGCGGTAGGGGTTGTTGCGGGCGGCGTTGTAGCAGCAGATCAGGGACCAGCGCGGGTTGGTGGAGCGGTTCTGGTCGGAGCGGTGCAGAATGTTGCAGTGGAAGAAGAGGGCGTCGCCCGGCTCAGCTTCGCAGTGGACCAGCTCCAGGCGCTTTTCGGCTTCGAGGACGCGTTCCAGCTCGGCGCCGGCCTGCTGGCCGGTTTCGACGTGGGTGATGCGGCCCATGTGGTGGGAGCCCTTGAGCACCTGCATGCAGCCGTTCTCGCGGGTGGCGGGGTCGACGGCGATGGAGACGCTCGACATGAGGGGATAGAGGACGTAGTTGTCGTACCAGTAGCCGTAGTCCTGGTGCCAGGCCCAGGCGCCGCCGACCTCGGGATCCTTGAGGATCATTTTGGAGTGGTAGTGGTAGACTTCGCCGCCGAGGAGCTGTTCCATGGCGTTGACGACGCGGTTGCAGCGGGCGTACATGCCGTAGATGCCGTTGCCGGGGTGGTTCCAGAGGGTGAGGCGGACGGTGCCGCCTTCGCCGTCCTCGCGGCCGAAGGATTTCTGGTCCATCTGGCGGTCGGCGATGGCAGTGCGGCGCAGGAGTTCTATCTCTTCGGGGTCGAAGAACGATTTGACGATCAGGTAGCCGTCGTCGTGGTAGGTCTGGATTTGTTGTTGGGTGAGCATGATGTATTCCTTCTATTGTTACTGTGCCGGACATGGGCCGGCTGCAAACTGGAGACAGTCTGTGTCAACAACTCTCTTCGATTTTCTTTTCCATCTCGACTACTTCCAGCGAGATTCCTTCAACCTCTTGCTCTTTTCTGGATGTTTCTCTGAATCCTTGCTTGAGATAGAAGTCCATTCCCTTCTCATTCTGGGCCTCTACCTCCAGGCGAAGGGTCTGAAATCCGGAAAAAAACGATACACAAGCGTCCAACAGCTTGCCGCCGATTCCCTGGCGCTGGTGACCGGGCAGTACATAGAGGCGCCCAATGTATACGACTTCGTCAGTTGGCCGGCCCGCCGTTGCCAATCCAAGAATGGCACCATGTTCATCTTTGGCGACGCTGAAACAGACGCGCTCGTCCTCTATCTCTGCGGCCAGCCCTTCCGGTGTGTGCCAGAGCGACGTTATCTTATGGATCACATCCACGGGCAGGAACGAATTATAGGTGTCAATCCAGGTCTCGCTTAGGACTTGCTTGATCTCCTGTACCTCTTCCACTTCGGCAGGCTGAATCGTAATCATTCTGACTCTGCGTCGCCTATTTCCAATCTGTCAAACTCACTGAATCCCGGCTCAGACAGGACTCGGGTGGCCTTCGGGCCACTGTTCGGGGGTGAAGGGCCAGTTGAGATTGGCGCAGACGTCCTTCCAGCGTTCTTCCATGTCGGGCAGGTAGAGGAGGGGGATCCAGCCGAGGCGCAGGTAGATGCTGAGGGCGGGCAGGCGCCAGTCGTCGGTGTTCAGGTAGATGTTCTTGTGGCCGGACCGGAGCAGACGGCGGACAACGGAGGCACACACAGCCATGCCCAGCCCCTTGCCCTTGTGTTCGGGATCGCCGGCTACCCAGCCCAGCTCGCCGCCAAAGGGGTGGATCTCCTGGGGTCTGTGTGTTGCCATGGCAGTTGCGACGATTTTGCCGCTGGCCCGGTGTTCAATCATGAAGAAGCCATCGGGCAGGATATGGTCGAACCAAGGCTTCAGCATTTCATAGTTCCAGCGTGAGAAACCGGCCAGGTCCATGACGTCGTACCAGCCCTCTTCGTCGCCGGGTTGGTAGGTGCGCAGGGTGTAGCCGATGGGGACATGGACGGCGGGCGGCGAACCGAGCAGCTGCTCGGGCCAGATCATTTTGAGCTGTTCCTTCTTTCTTTCCTCGCTCATGCTTTTTATCCTTTGATTCCAGTAATCACAATCCCCTGCAGGAAGGTGCGCTGGGTGACGAAGAAGATGGCGATAGGCACCAGGGTGGAGACGACCGTCATGGCCATCAGGTACTGGATGTCGACCTCCGTGCGCCCTTTGAAGCGGCTCAGTCCCAGCGTGATGGTGAAGAGCTGGGGCGAGTTGATGTAGATCAGCGGTGCAAAGAAGTCATTCCAACTATAGGTGAACTGGTAGATGGCGACAACAATGAGGGCGGGCCGAACCTGGAAGAGGAGGATGCGCCAGAAGACGGCGAAGCGGCTGCAGCCGTCGATGAGGGCGGCGTCGTCTAGCTCGCGGGGGATTGTGAGGAAGAACTGGCGCAGGAGGAAGATGCTGAAGGCGTCGCCGAAGAAGAGGGGGACGACGAGCGGCTTGAAGGTATTGACCCACTCCAGCCAGCTGAAGATCATGAAGAGCGGGATCAAGGTCACCTGCATGGGCAGCATCATCGTGCTCAGGACGATTACGAATAGGGTGGTGCGGCCGGGGAACTGGATGCGTGAAAAGGCGAAGGCCGCAATTGAGCAGGAGAAGAGAACGGCTACGACGTTGAGCGAGGCGACGAAGGCGGTATTGGAGAAGAAGGTGATGAAGTCGCCTTTGAGCCAGGCCTCGACGTAGTTGGCCCAGCGATAGGTCGGCGGGATCCAGACCGGCGGGATTTTCCAGATCAGGCTCTTATCTTTGCCTGCGGTCAGCAGCATCCAGACCCAGGGCGTGAGGAAGAGGGCCGCGCCGGGCAGCACCAGTATCCACAACCAGACCTGGTGGGCCACTGAGCGCCACAGCGGCCCGGTGGGGCGGGTGTAGCTGAACCTTTTCTGTTCGACAAAGACGTTGTCAGTGCGCATCGTTACTTTTTGAGAAGAGAGGGGAGAGGAGAGAGAGAACCTCTCCTGTCGCCTGCGTTTTGAGCCCCCTGGCTGTTATCTGGCGGCTTCTCCTTCGTAATAGACCCAGCGGCGGGATGAGTACTGGAATAACAGGGTAAAGGTGATGATGATTGCGAAAAGGACCCAGGCGGCGGCCGAGGCGTAGCCGAAGCGGATCTGCAGGAAGGCCTTGCGATAAAGGAAGAGCACCATGCTCAGGGTGGCGTTGTTGGGCCCGCCTTCGGTCATGATGAAGGCCTGGGTGAAGAACTGGAAGGCGTAAATGAGGCCGATTGTGACGTTGAAGAAGATGGTGGGCGTCAGCATCGGGATGGTGACGTGCCAGAATTTGCGGATGCTGTTGGCGCCGTCGATGGTGGCGGCCTCGTAGAGATGGGTGGGGATGCCCTGGAGGCCGGCCAGGTAGAGGAGCATGTTGGCGCCGACGCCCCAGACGCTCATGATGATGAGAGAAGGCAGCGCCCAGGTTGACGAGTAGAGCCAGGACGGTCCATCGATGCCGAAGATGGCGAGGAAGTTGTTGAGCAGGCCGGCGCGGGGGTTGAAGATCTGCAGCCAGAGCAGGGAGACGGCGACGCCTGAGATAACGGTGGGCAGGTAATAGATGGTGCGCCAGATGCCGAGGCCGAGCAGCTTCTGGTTCAGCACGAGGGCGATCATGAGCGCAAGGCAGGAGCCGAGGGGGACGGTTGAGAAGGCGTAGATGAAGGTTACGCGCAGGCTCTTCCAGAAGAGGTCTTCGCTGAACAGGTCGCGGTAGTTTTCGAGGCCGACGAAGAATGTGCTGGTGAGCAGATCGGAGCGGAAGAAGCTCAGTCCGAGCGAAAAGAGCATCGGCCCGAACACGAAGGACAGGAAGCCTACCATCCAGGGCAGGAGGCAGAGATAGGCGGTTATCAGGTCCTGCCGTTTCTGGGAGGAGCCCACCCGCCACTGTCTTGCCAAGCGCATTGCCATAGTGTTCCTCAGCAATTTCCAAGAAGAGAGAGAAGAGGAGTGAGAAGGATCATCTCACTCCTCATGACACGCTTCTCGTTACTCGCTTATCCCATTCTCTCCAATGTAGCGTGCTGGGCTTCGGTCACCTGCTGCGAGATGTCGACCAGGATGCTGACGGGCTCGGAGCCCTCAACGTAGATGGCCTCCATGGCGGGGACGAGGAGCTCTTCGGCGACGGACTGGAAGCGGAAGAGCTGCGGGCCGCGGGCCTCGCCGGACTTGAGCTGATCAACGATGACTTCCAGTTGCACCGGTTCGAGGCGGCTGTCGATCTCGCGCAGGAAGCCGGGCCACTTGTCGGCGGAGCTGGCGAGACCGGGCAGGCGGCCCGACCTGCGGGCGACGTTGTCCTGGTACCACTCGCCGGCACCGATCCACTTGACCCAGTTCCAGACGTCGTCGTGGTTGCCGCGGTCGGCGACGCCCTTGTAGACGCACCACTGGTCGGGGGCGCCCATGCAGACGCGGTCGACGGGGCCGGCGGGGATGTGGTTGATGTCCCAGGAGCCTTCCTCCATCTGGTCGGCGAGGTCGAAGAACTGGTCGGCGCTGCGTTCGGCGAAGGCGACGATGTCGGCGGGCAGGACGCCGGTCCAGGTGTTGGGGATACCTGAGGCGTTGACCTGGTTTCTCTGGGCCAGGCAGTTGAGGTCCCACATGTTGTGGCGGATCCACTCGAAGGCGGCGAGAGCCTCCTCCTCGCCGAGCATGCATTCCATCAGGGTCTCGTCGTCGCGGACCATGCCGCCCCAGGCCTCGACGTAGTAGAAATATCCGAGGACGTAGCTGGGCCGCAGCTGGCCGCCCCAGCGGGTGATCTCGCCGTCGTCATCCTTCTTTGTCAGGGCGCAGGCGGTTGCGGCGCAGTCGTCGACGGACCAGTCCTGTTCCGGGTAGGCGACGCCGAGCTCGTCGAAGGCCGGTTTGCTGTAGTAGACGCTGGTCACGTCGATGTTGGTGACCATGGCCATGCGGATCTGGGTGATCTGATCCCAGCACTGATCCCAGCCGGCGGCGAGGAAGATGTCGTCGGCGTCGGGGACGTCCTGGTCGACGAGCGGCTGCAGGTCGAGCAGCTGTCCTTTTTCGGCCCAGGTGTTGATGATTGGGGGCCAGGTGGACATGACGTCGGGCGCGGTGCCGGCGGCCATGTTGGTCAGCACCTTGGTGGACCAGCCGTCGCCGTGGGGTTCCCAGAGGATTTCAACTTCGGGGTGTTCCTCGTAGTAGCGGGGGAAGGCCTCGTCCTGGTGGTACTCGGCCCACTGGATGCCGGGCACGTTGGCGAACCAGTCGAAGCTGGCGAAGCGGATCTGGGTCCGTTCGCCGTCGGCGTCGGAGGCGGCTGCGCTGTCTCCGGCCATAGCGTCGCCGCCGGCGGGCGCCGGGGCGCAGGCGGCCAAAGCAGCGGTACCGGCGATGCCGGCGCTCAAGCGCAACATATCGCGGCGAGTTAAACGGTTGGACATGGTGAGTTCCTCCTTTGGGAAGATGCTTGGCTATGTCCTAACAAAGTTGAATCGGGAAGACCCCCGAGCTATGTGCGTTACTGCCTTTTCGTTAAGTCACTTCAGCGACCTTCGCGGGCAGTCCGGTGCGAATTGACTCCCAGCAGGCCGAGGCGGTGGCAATCACTTTGGCTCCCGCGACTTCATCGATGAGGGGACGCTTGTCCTCGCGCAGGCACTCTTCAAAATGGCGCATGTAGCGTATGACTTCCTGGCCGTGCCCGGCTTCGCGCCTGAACTCCAGGCTCATTTCGGGCTGGCCCTGGATTTTGTCGAGAACGAACTGGTCGTTGACGAAGGAGCCTTTGTCGCCGAAGATGCTCAGCCCCAGCTGGGGCAGCGGCGCCTCCACCAGTCCGTATACGGCCATTATGCGGGCGATGACGCCGGAGCGGAAACGCAGGTTGATGAGAAAGTTGTCATGCTTATTGGCAGGGTAACGGTCGTCCATGTGGCTGCAGGCGGCGTAGGTGAAGACCTCATCGACATCGCCCAGGAACCAGCGAAGCAGGTCGATGGGGTGGCAGGCGCCGCCGTAGAGCCAGTCCTGCGGATGCTCGTGGCGCCAGGCGGTGCGGTCCATGACCGGTCGCATGTCGTGGACGTAGTGGGCCTCGGCGAAGAGGGGGCGGCCGAGGTCGCCGTCGTCGAAGAGTTTTTTGGCGGCCATGAAGTTAGGGCGGAAGCGGGAGGTCTGGCCGGTCAGGAATTTCAGGCCGGCCCTCTGGACCAGCTGCACGACGCGCCGGGCCTCCTCCAGAGAGACGACCATCGGCTTTGTGCAGATGATGTGCTTGCCGGCGGCGACCGCGGCCTCGATGTGCTGCATGTGCAGGTGGTCGGGCGAATAGATGCCGACGACGTCGACATCGGGTTGCAGCGCCAGCTCCTGGTAGTCCGTGGTCAGGTGGGTGATTCCGTGTTCTTTACCCAGCCGCTCGAGTCGTTCGGTGTCGCTGTCGCAGAGGGCGCGCACCTGCATGCTTGAGGTCGGATCCTGGTTGATGGCGAGCATGTTGGCGCCCATGCCCAGGCCGATGACGCCGACGCCGATCTCTTTGCCCATTCTTCTACCTAACATGAGGGTACCCGTCCGAAGTGTGCGCGGCGCGAAGTGCGCGGCTGCTTTGGGGTCTTACCGTAACTACCAATCCATGTTGTGTGTGCGTACTGTGTGCTGTCTGCCCGGGCCGGTTCACGCTCGGAACCAGCCAAGCGGCTCGGGGGAGGCGCGGGTCGCCGCGGGTGGTCAGCGTCATATTCGCCACACACTCGCTGCGGCGCGAGCAGTAGGGGGGGGCGTTGCGGGGGCGGAGCCCCCGCACAAGGGAGGGCCGAATAGGCC
>WTGY01000065.1 GCA_011523365.1 Caldilineaceae bacterium | reverse complement strand
GGCGGAGCCCCCGCACAAGGGAGGGCCGAATAGGCCCGACCGCCCGGAACTGCAGGGGCTAGGGGACAGGGGTTAGGGGTCAGTGGATGGAGGGCCTATTGAGGTTGGTGTGAGGTGGGGTGCCGGTTGGCGGATGCCTGGGATTGGCGAGGGTATGCGCCTGTTGGGAAGCGCGCCGGACTGCGGGAACGTTGACGCACGAGGGGCGGTGTGATAGGCTAGCGGGCGCGTTTGTGGGTGGAACAGACAGGTACTCTTTTTGCGAGGCAAGACGATGATTGACAATGGGGACGGACCGGCGCGAGTTCGATTTGCGCCCAGCCCGACGGGCCATTTGCATCTGGGCGGGCTGCGGACGGCACTCTTCGACTGGTTGTGGGCGCGGAAGACGGAGGGGCAGTTTATTTTGCGGATCGAGGATACGGACCGCAGACGCTTTGATCCTGAGAGCATGGACAGCCTGGTGAACGGCTTGCGCTGGTTAGGGCTGGATTGGGACGAAGGGCCGGACGTCGGCGGGCCGTGCGCGCCGTATGTGCAGTCGGAGAGGCAGCAGATTTATGGGGTGAAGGCCCAGGCGCTTGTCGACAAGGGGGCCGCCTACCGATGCTACTGTACACCTGAACGGTTGGCAGAGATGAGGGAGGCGCAGAGGCGCGCTGGAAAGAGAACGGGCTACGACAGACATTGCCGAAATCTGTCTGACGAGGAGAGAAGGCAGTATGAAGCGGAGGGAGCGGCATCCGTCATTCGCTTCGCGGTGCCCCTGGAAGGGGTCACCGTTTTCAAGGATCTCCTGCGCGGCGATATTGAAGTCGAGAACCGGCAGCTGCAGGATGAAATCCTGCTCAAGGCGGACGGAATGCCGACCTATCATCTGGCGGCGATGGTTGATGACAGGTTGATGGAGATTACACACGTCCTGCGAGGCGAGGAGTGGCTGGCGACGGCGCCGATTCACAAGCTGATCGTTGACGCATTCGGCTGGGAGATGCCGGTTCTGGTGCACTTGCCCGTTATTCTGGACCCGAGCGGCAAGGGCAAAATGAGCAAGCGCAAGAAGATGGTGGCGGGCAAAGAGTTTCTGGCGCTGGTGCACGAGTTTCAGGAATGCGGTTATCTGCCGGACGCGATGTTCAATTTTCTGACGAACGTTGGCTGGAATTTCGACCCGGACCAGGAGGTGTTCAGCCGCGAGGAAGCGATCGAGCGGTTCAGTCTGGAGGAGATCAATCCGTCGGCTGCGGCGCTTCCGTACGAGAAGCTGGACTGGCTGAACGGGCTTTATATTCGCGAGTTGACGCCCGCGGCACTGAAGTCGGCTCTACTGCCGTTTCTGAGCCGGCAGCTCGGCGTAGCTGAATCCGAACTGCGTTCTGACGGCAAGCTGGAGATTCTGATCCCGGTTATTCAGGAGCGGATTAAACGGCTTGACGAGGCCGCAGACTGGATCGACTGGGCCTATCAGGAGGCGGACACGATAGAGTACGCCAGTCCCAAGCTGTTGATTGGGCGTAAGCTGGACGCGGCGCAAAGTGTGGACATGTTGCGATCAGGGGCAGAGCTGTTGGCGGAGGTGGAGCCGTTTTCGGCAGAGGCCATACAGGTGGCTTTTCGCGAGAAGGCAGAGGAGCTGGGTGTGAAGGCGGGCAGCTTTTTCGGGCCGGTGCGCGGTGCGATCAGTGGGAAGAAGGTGTCGCCGCCTCTTTTTGAGAGTATTGAGGCTCTTGGTCGTGAGGAGACGTTGGAGCGGCTTGCTCATGCGGTGGCGTTTTTGGAGGAGCATATGGAAATGGCGAGCGGGTGATCGGCGACGCGCTGGGGGGTCCGACGGCGGAGGGGAGGCCGGTCGGGCTCCTTTTTGCGGGGAACTCAGGTGGGTGCTGGATTTGGTTTGGGGGCGTTGAATGTGTTAGGATCCGGGGCGTGAACCGTTGCGATGGGGGATAGTTTAATCGGCAAAACGCCTGACTCTGGATCAGGTGATCGGGGTTCAAATCCCTGTCCCCCAGTTAGAGTTTTGTTTTGCTATTGGGTTGTGAAAGGGCTGGGACTGCAACCGACAGTGAGCGGGATCGTCCATAGCTTAATGACCGCCGCCATAGGTTTGGCGGCGGTCGTGTGTTTTGGGGAACTGAAAGCACCGTAGGCTCAAAGAGAGACAGACGATTCGGATTGTTACAGTTAGCAAACCTCTCTCGTGCCAGCCGACGGTATAGGGTTCATGGGCGACATATGACCGTGTTCTCTGATCTGGAGAATGCAAGGGTCGGCCGGTCGGCGAACGAGCTAGGTGCGGTTCAGGCCGGTCTGGCGTTACAGGTCATCCAGTTGCTCAAGCTGCTGCTGGGTGAACTGTATCTGTGCAATCTTCTTCGCCATTCGGCCCACCTTTCGGATTCAGTGTCCGAAGGTTGGATCATGGACTCTATCACTGGTCGCCTATGCGTGCAAACACCATAAATTGCCCCGCGTAACACCAGATTGTCTTCAAGTTGCCGTCTGGCTAATTGACGAAAGGACACAATAGCTACAGTGCAGAACTATTATGAATGTCCCATTTGGGGTGACGGATACGGAGCATCGATTCAAGCGGCACGGACTCACCCGGGAACAGGTTTGCCGGTTATAGACGTCGATGCCCTGATAGTATCCACGAGGGCAGGTGGACCTTACAGATTGGCCTTAGCAGCCGATCACCTTATTCGGATTCAAAAGGCGCTTTCTGCGGACGCAAAAGCCAGACTTACGACATGGCTAGTCGATCAGAGGAGGCATGGAATCATTGAGCCAGTTATCACCTGGGAAATTGCCAATTCGTTCAGGCTGTCGGACGAACAGAATCCAATGTCTGTGTCCATACGAGGAGAAAGGCTTCTGCGATTCCTAGTAGATCAGACGAAGAGCGCAGGGGACGAAGTTGATGTCAATGATGAGGACGGTCAGGCGTATGCATGGTCTGAATCGACTCAGTGGAGCGAAATCTCTTACCTTCTGAAATACTTGAGTAGCCGAGGACTTATAGAGATTATTGACCGTTCATCAGTCGCGACTAAGAGGCATGGAGCTGTTGTAACCGTCAATGGTTACGGTTTCATCGAGGAAGCAAATACCGCTCCCGATAGCACACAAGCATTCGTTGCCATGTGGTTCTCAGAGGAAATGGACGATGCCTATAGTAAAGGAATAAAACCTGCTATAGATGAAGCTGGCTACAAATCGCTAAGGATAGACTTGAAAATGGATGTAAAGAAGATTGATGATGAAATCTTTGCTGAAATCCGTCGTTCCCGTTTTCTAGTTGCGGACATGACACAGGGAGATGACGGGGCGAGAGGCGGTGTATACTTCGAAGCCGGACTTGCTGAGGGTCTGGGGCTACCAGTCTTGTATTCGTGTCGGAAGGACAGGATGAAACACCTCGCATTTGATACCAGACAGTTCTTCCATATCGAGTGGGACACACCAGATGAGTTGCGAAAGGACCTTGCTACCAGGATTCGCGCCAGAGTAGGACAAGGCCCTCTTCGAGGTGTAAGCAATAGAGACTAGGGTCAGAATCGGACCTGATAGAAGAGCCATTTTGAGCTGGTAAAGTCATAACGGGAGTTGTCACTATGGATGACATAGTAAACACTGTTTCTGAAGTGGGTCAAGCAGTCGAGCCTTATGCCAAAGTGGCCCAGAGCCTTTCAAGTCTGGTAAGTGCATTTTCAGGGAAGAAGTCTACCGGCGGCAAAAGTGAATTCTCTGGCATTGAATACAGCGAGCTCTTGGAGATAGTCACAACGGCCCAACTGGCCGCGATAGAAGCTCAGTCAGCTCAAGCTAAGTTGTCTGCTCGCATTCGTGAACTTGAAGAGGAATTAAGGCAACAAGGCGATTGGGAACAAGAAAGGCAACGGTATTTTCTTAAGCAAGTCGGACCGGCTGGACATGCTCTATGCCTCAAAGACGATTACGTCTGCCACGATGAACCCCGCCACTTCATTTGCCCAACGTGCCCAGAGAATGCAAGAAAGACTCTAATGCATCAAGAACGAAGTCACAGTCCTTACCGAATGGACCAACTCAAGTGTCCTCGGTGCAAAACCACTATCGCCTTTAGCAGTGGATTCATGAACCGTTCGTAGTGAATCCGACAGGAAAATCCCAATGTCTGGTCAGGACTTGACTGGCTAAGTCCTCGACGAGAGGATCCTAGGAACCAAGACCTCTAAGGAATCTTGTTCTCTGAGTGAACCAACCTGTGGAAATCGTACTGTGTGGAAGCGTGCAATTTGCTAGACGCCTCAAATTCGGACCGAAATCACGAAAGCATTTTCAACGACTCGCTGGCTCGTTTTCTCTGGGAAAATTGCAGCCTTCCAGCAGTTGCTGAGACTATTACTGAGGGCAAGCAGCCAGACATCAACGACCAAATTCCTGAAGGTCCTGTTATTCTGGAATCCGAGGTCAACCCTGCTTCGACCGTAGAACCGGACGCCCTCCCCCGTCTTGGAGGGGTCAGGCGATCATATGGTGTGCCTTGGAGGTTGTACGGCTCGAAAACTTGGCAGATCGATTCGCTACTTTTCGTGTATGGGGCGGGAAGCTGAAATGAGTGATGACGATTCGGCTCGGGTCAATCCGTCGGAAACTGTGCCACTAAAGCTTTCCGAAAAAGAAGTTTCGTCGGAAGAACCTTGGCGGGACGATTTGCTGGGTCGCAAGGAGATTGCCGAAAGGCTGACAAATCTCATCCGCAACCAGCGAGCGTCGCTCTTGGTCGGTATCGATGGGAAATGGGGAACAGGAAAGACCTTTTTGTTACGACGTTGGCAAAGTGACTTGGAGAGCGAAGGCTTCCGCTCCATATACTACAATGCTTGGGAAGACGACTTCTGCGACGACCCCTTTCTCGCCATCGTCGGCCAATTATTCGAGCACTTCAAAGAGAACAGATTCAAGAAACTGGTAAGAGCGGCACGGCCTTTCGCTTTAGCATTGGTCAAAGAGGCGGCCATGGCTTGGACCTCAAGGTTGTTCCACTTTGATTTTCATCGTGTCTTGAGAGAATCGAATCGTACGGACATTCTACAAAAGTATACGGACCAGCGAGAGGCAAAAGAGCGATTGAGGGAGCAACTGAAGAAACTCTCTACCGTTGTCGAGGAAGAGACAGAGCGTCCATTGGTTTTCATCATCGACGAACTCGACCGATGTCGCCCGACCTTCGCAATCGAACTCTTGGAGCGTGTCAAGCACATTTTCGATGTTCCAAATATCGTCTTTGTCTTGGGCGTCAATCGGGATGAACTCTGCGAATCTTTGAAATCGGTTTACGGTGGAATCGATGCAGACGTTTATCTGCGAAAGTTTTTTGATTTGGAGTTTCCCCTTCAGAGGCCTGACAAAGCTCACTTCTGTAGGAATTTGATGCGAAATTATCAATTGGAAAACCTCCTCAGTTGGGAGGACTCGACTTCAGTTTACAAGTGGCCCGATGTAAAATACCACGTGTGGACCGAAGAGTTTCCAGACCTTTGCGCCAGGTTTGATCTTTCCCTTAGGGACATCGAGAGTTGCGTCAGATTGATGGCCTTGTCAGCGCAAGGCCGCCTTTTTTCCATAGTCATGTATC
This sequence comes from Caldilineaceae bacterium, assembly GCA_011523365.1. Taxonomy (GTDB): domain Bacteria; phylum Chloroflexota; class Anaerolineae; order Caldilineales; family Caldilineaceae; genus Bin5. Next base: position 39,470 of record WTGY01000065.1, on the reverse strand, counting down.
CTTTCCTGCTTGCCTTTCTCATCGCGCTTGCCCATAAGGACCCTCTGTTGTATCGCCAGTTCCTTCTGGGTCAGCGACGCGCCAGCGAAGTCATGAATTTTGTCTTCGAGCATAAGCCGCCACCGACATACACCCGTGACCCTGACGGTTGGCTCGATGTCATAGAGGCAATTCTGTACAAGTTGGAAGGACACATACCCGGGTACGCCAGGGGGGAGGGGTCTGCAGTTGACCAACTGAGTCTTAAGTTGCAAGGTAAGGCTCTAACTTGCCCTGAGTTGCTCTCTGACAAGACTAAATCAGAGGGAAAACGTAGGGCTGAAAGGTTGCTCGGGATGATGGATTCTGACGAGATTTCCGCTCTTGCAGTAACACCTGGAATGGAGTTTGATACTCTTCATGGAAGTGGAATCAGCACACTCGATACCCTATTGGGCCTGATTAGACTGTAAGTTAAGAGTCGCCGGTTCGGACCGGCTTGTCGGACTGGGTTCAATCTTCTTCCGAAGTGTCGGTTGCCGACCATCCAAAAGAACGCCGTTTCAGAGAGTGAGAATTGAAGCCGTCGTACAATAGTTCACAGAAATTGATGATTCTCACTTCTAGAGTCACTGTGGTAGAATCGCTGGCCCCCATTACTTTCCTTTCATAATGCCTGGCCGTCTTTTTGCCAGCCATTTTTCTTGAAGATGACATTCTACACACCGCCTCTTGGCAGGAGTCCTTGTCCCGGCCCGCAGACCTCGACTCCTTTCTCGCCCTGGCCCTCACCCTCCTCGAAGAGGCCTCCAGCTTCCACTCCATCAACGAGGCCTCCAGCGAGATGAAGCTGATCCGCCCCCTCTTCAAGCTGCTCGGCTGGGCCGACTACCTGCCACAGCAGGGCAGCGACCACAACGACGGAAGCCTCAGATTCTCAATCTTTCGTTTCGGAAGGTGGTGCGGTGGGATCGTTTCACGGATTTTCGCTTTAGCGATTGCGGCCGTACTCTTCGTGGCTGCTGACCCAGTCGAGGGAGCTGATGGCGGCGGCGAGGGAGAGCTCTCCGGCCAGGACGGTGCCGGCGACTATTTCGGCGAATTTTTTGACTTTTCCTCTGCCGCTGCAGCCCAACAGCTCTAGACTCTCCCGCTGCGTCGGCAAGGCGGTGCCGCCGCCGTAGGTGGCGACGATGAGGGATGGGATGGTAATCGAGATGTAGAGATCCTTGTCGTCGGTCAGTTCGACGTAGATGATGCCGGCAGACGATTCGGACACGTTGGCCACGTCCTGGCCGGTGGCGATGAAGATGGCGGTGATGGCGTTGGCGGAGTGGAGGCCGTTGTTGTTGACGCCTGCGAGTATGGAGCCGATATTGGCGACGCCGTAGTGGTAGAAGAGCTGCTCGGGCTGGACGCGCATGTTCTGGATGAGTACGTCACGGGGTATGACCGCTTCGGCGGTGACGCGCTTACCGCGGGTGCGCATGATGTTGACCTGGGAGGCCTTTTTGTCAGTGGCGAAGTTCGACTCGAGGTAGAAGCGCTTGATTTCCTGGCCGTCGTAGTGATCGAGGATCCAGGAACAGGCGGCGAAGGTTGCACGCCCCACCATGTTCTGGCCGCCAGCGTCGCCTGTCTGGTAGTTGAATCGGAGAAAGGCGAATTTGTTTGACTGGTAGGGATCGATGTTGTCCAGTTTGGCTACGCTGGAGGTGGCTTCGGCCTCCTCTCTGATCGGGATCATGTTTCTGCCCACCCAATCGATGAAGTCGCGGGCGCCGCGGGCGTCTTCAAAGACAAAGACGGGGGCCCTTTGCATGGCGTCGGCGACGACGGTGCACTTTACGCCGCCGGACAGATTGAGCAGTTTCATGCCGCGGTTGTAGGAGGCGACAAGGGTTCCCTCCGTGGTGGCAAGAGGAATCAAGAAGTCGCCTTTGGCGTGTTCACCGCAGACAGTGAGAGGGCCGGCAAAGCCAATAGGCACCTGGGCCACGCCGGTGAAGTTTTCGATGTTGCCCTGGGTTTCGTGGGGATCGAAGGAGTACTGCGAGATGTGTTCAAGTGAGTGGCCCGTGTAGTCCTTCACAAAATCCTGGCGAGCCCTGATGATATCTTCGTTGTAGTCGTCGTCGCGGTCGCGGGGGATTCTGGGTGCGTCCACCTTTTCGGATATGGCGTCATCGACGGTGAACTGGATGCGGCCAAAGGGAGAGGTCTGGACTCCGATTTGGATTTCATGGCTCCCCATGTCGAGAGGCGGGATCCGGGCGGTGATGAACACTTCCTTGCGCAGGGGAAACTCCACGGGTTCGCCGCTATTTACCTGGTCGGGGGAGGTCACATGCCCTTCGCCGAAGTCCAGGGTCAGGTCGTCATTGGAGATCTCTTTGCCGTCAATGCTGATGCCATGGAAGGCGGTGAGTCTGGCGTCGCTCAGGCGGTTTTTTATCGAGAACTGTACGCCGTCCTCGGTATTTTGCAGGCTGGCGTATGTATACAGGCGCTTGAGCAACATTGATGGAATCAGTGCCATGGGGCCTCCGTTCGATGCCGTTTGATTGGATGGTGATGAATGGGTGGTGAGGGGAAGTTCTGAAATGGTCCAGGGGGATCAGTTGTGTCTATTGGTCCAGGCGCACCTGGGACGATCATGCCACTAGGGCGAGTTTTCTTGCGACTGCGCAACGTGGATTCCTATGTCGGTGCGCCAGACGGCGCCTTCGAAGCAGATCTGCTCTACTGTTCGGTAGGTTCTGTCGACGGCTGCCTTGAAGTCGGGGCCGGTAGCGGTGACGGAGAGTACGCGTCCGCCGTCGGTGAGGAGGGCCGGCTGGTACTCACCGTCATCACAGCGATTCGGTTCGCCTACTTTGGTCCCGGCGTGAAAGACGAGCTGGCAGCCGTCGAAGTCGGAACTCTCAGGCAGGCCGTGGATTGGCTTGCCGGTCTGGTAGTCATCCGGGTAGCCGCCTGAGGCCATCACGACGGTAACGGCGGACTGCGCAGACCAATCGGGGTTGTGGCCGGCCAGAGTGCCGTCGGTGCAGGCCAGCATCAGTTCCACGAGGTCGCTTTGGAGGAGGGGCAATATGACCTGGGCTTCCGGGTCACCGAAGCGACAGTTGAATTCAAGGACCATGGGGCCCCGTTCCGTCAGCATCAGTCCCGCGTAGAGGACGCCCTGATAGGGAGAACCTTCGGCGGCCATGCCGGCTAGGGTTGGCCGAAGAACCTGATGCTCGACTGCGTCCAGGATTGCTTCCGTTGCCAGGGGAGACGGGGCAAAGGCTCCCATCCCGCCTGTGTTGGGCCCGAGATCGCCGTCAAGCAGCCGCTTGTGGTCCTGCGCCGCGGGAACGAGTCGCAGGTTCACGCCATCGCAGAATGCGAGTACTGAGAGTTCGGGGCCGTGCAGCCGCTCTTCGACGAGGACGGTTGTGCCGGCGTCGCCGAAGCGGCGCCCCACCATCATCGTGCGCAGTTGTTCGACGGCTTCTGCGCGGCTGTCAGGCAGGAGGACGCCCTTGCCAGCGGCCAGACCGCTGGCCTTGAGGACAGGGAGGTCATCCAGGTCATGAACGAAGTCTGCCGCGGATTCAAATTCTGTGAAGACACGCGCCCAGCCGGTGGGAATCCCATGGCGGTTCATGAATGCCTTTGAGAAGGCTTTTGAGCCCTCGAGTTGGGCAGCGGCCTTGCCGGGCCCGAAGATTTTCAGTCCGTCTGCAGCGAATTCGTCAACGATCCCTGCTACGAGCGGTTGTTCCGGACCTACAACCGTCAGATCGACGTGATTGTCGTGCGCAAAGCGCCGTAACGCCTGGGAGTCGTCAACGGGGACGGGGATATTTGTGCAGGAGGGAGTCCCTGCGGTACCGCCGTTACCGGGTGCGGCGTAAATCCGGTCGACGTGACTTGATTGCGCCAGCTTCCAGGCCAGGGCATGCTCCCTTGCGCCGGAACCTATGAGTAGAATGTTCATGCAGCAGTTGTGTCGGGGGCGGCGGGGCGGTCAGTCGCCCAGCACACCGGCGAATTTCTCTTTTTCCTTCAGTTCCAATTCCAGTTCCAACATGGGGGTCTCGAACGGATAATCACCGGTGAAGCAGGCGTTGCAGTAGCCATCCTGCGCTCGCAAGGCATTCATCATGCCCTCGACACTAAGGTAGTACAACGAGTCGACGCCAATGTATTCCTGGATTTCATCCAAATCCTTTTGCGCGGCGATCAGTTCCGACTGGCTGGCCATGTCGACGCCCATGAAGCAGGGGAACCGGATTGGGGGGCAGGCGACTCGCATGTGAACTTCCCTTGCGCCGGCATCGCGCAGGAGCTGCACCAGGGGTCCGCTTGTGTTGCCGCGCACGATGGAGTCGTCGACGAGGACAACGCGCTGGCCCCTCAGGTTTTCGGGCAAGGGGTTGAATTTCATTGCCACACCGACCTTGCGCTGGCGGTCGGTCGGTTGGATGAAGGTACGGCCTATATATCGGCTTTTGATGAGGCCCTCGCTGTAGGGGATGCCGCTTTCCTGTGCGAATCCGATGGCGTGCGGGGTGCCGCTGTCGGGCACGGGTACGACGATGTCGGCCTCCAGCGGCGCCTCGCGGGCAAGCTGGCGGCCCAGGCCCTGGCGCACGCGGTGGACCAGGCGACCGCCGAGCATGCTGTCGGGGCGGGAGAAGTAGATCTGCTCGAAAGTGCAGAATGCCGCCTTCTCTGCCGGTACCCCCTGCACGACTTCATACCCGTCCTGGTCAATGCGCACGATTTCGCCGGGTTCAATCTCCTGTATGGCGCGTCCGCCGATGGTAGCGAAGGCGCAACTTTCGGATGCAATGGCGAGGCCGTTTTCGAACTCTCCGAGAACGAGAGGGCGGAGGCCCCAGGGGTCTCTGACGCCGTAGATTGCATCGCGGGTGAGGATGGTAAGCGAGTAGGCGCCCTCGGCAATGGTCATCATCTGGCGAATGCGTTGCAGCCAGGTACCGCGGGCACCGGCGAGCAGATGGATAATCAGCTCGCTGTCGGTCGAGGTTGACAGACCAACGCCGCGTTCCAGGAGCTCGCGGCGAAGCTGCGGCGCGTTGACCAGGTTGCCGTTGTGGCCTATGGCAAGCGGGCCGTCGAGGGTTTCAAGGATGTAGGGCTGCGTGTTGTTGAGGCGGGGTGAGCCGGTCGTGGAATAGCGCGTGTGGCCAATGCCCAAATGCCCTCTCAGATGATGCAGGTTGTCCTCGTTGAAGACCTGAGAGACGAGACCCAGCCCTTTGTGAATGTGGGCGGTGTTGCCATCGCAGGTGGCGATGCCGGCGGCCTCCTGGCCCCGGTGCTGCAGGGCATAGATTGCGAAATAGGCCATGGGGGCGACGTCCAAGCCAGGGGCGCTGATGCCAAAAACGCCGCATGCTTCACGGGGCGAATCGAACGGCGGCATGTTTGCAGCTCCTTGAATAACTGAGTGCGTTCAGTTTATGGGGAACGTACTCTCAGAAACAACTCGGTGCATGGCGTCCGGCCGGTTGCCAGATTCCAGACTCAGTCGCGCTGAAGGGCGGCGCGGGCCTGAAGTCCCATTTCAAGGGCCTCGGCAGTTGTGGCGGCTGTGACCGTCAGGTGGCCCATTTTGCGGCCCGGTCGAGGCTCGTGTTTTCCGTAGAGGTGCAGCTTCACGTTTGAAAAGGCCAGGAGGGCCTGCCAGTCGGGCTCACCGTTTTGCCAGAGATCACCAAGCAGGTTCAGCATGACGGCCGGACGCAACTGGTCGGTCGATCCGGGTGCAAGGCCTGAGACCGTTCGCAGCTGTTGTTCGAACTGACTGGTTACGGCGCCCTCGATGGTCCAGTGGCCGGAGTTATGGGGGCGAGGGGCGATTTCGTTTATCAAGAGACGCCCGGTTGACTGCGACTCCGAAGCCGTAGGGTCTTTGTCCGCGCTTGTGTCCGGGAGGCAAAAGAATTCGATGCAGAGAACGCCGGTCAGTTCAAGAAAGTCACATAGCTGGCAGGCCAATCTCTCAGCTTCTTGGGTAACGGCCGGTTCCTCGTCTGCCGGTGCGATGGTGACGTCGAGAATGTGGTTGACATGGCGGTTTTCAACCAGGGGATAGGCGGCAAAGTCGCCGTTCTGCCCGCGTGCCGCCACGATCGACAGTTCTCTCTCGAAGTTTACAAACGCCTCAAGAACGCATGGCTGCCGTCCAAGAGAGTTCCAGGCGGAATCCAGCCTCGTGTCGCGTTCAATGCGTGTCTGCCCTTTTCCATCATAACCGAAGGCTGCGGTTTTGAGAATGGCGGGAAAGCCGATTTCGTTGACGGCTTCTTTCAATTCGGATGTGTCGGTAACGAAGCGGTGCGGGGTAACGGGGAGTCCTGCCTGGCTGAGCAAAGACTTCTCACGCTGGCGGTTCTGGGCTGCGTGGAGGATAGGACCGGAAGGGCGGACTGGCACGCCTTCGTCTTCAGCAGTTTCAGCGACGAGGGAAGGGACGTTTTCGAACTCGAATGTCAGCGCGTCTACGCCGCGTATGAACGAGCGCACAGCTGCTGTGTCGTCGTAAGCTGCGGCGTACTCGAAATCGGCGATCTGGCCGGTTGGGCTGTTGCGTTCAGGCGAAAAGGTGTGAATGCGGTAGCCCATGCGGCGGGCTTCGATGGCGAGCATTCGTCCCAGCTGGCCGCTGCCGAAGACGCCAATCGTAGAACCTGGCGGGAGCGGCGTTTGACGTGGGTGGGCCACTGGCTTACTCCGCTTCGCCGAGGTGTGTAGCCAGAACCTGGTTGGCGCGCGATTGGCGATACTCCTGCAACTGCTGCCTCAAATGCGGCCGGGAAGCCCCCAGAATCGAAATGGCAAGCAGGGCTGCGTTTATGGCGCCTGCTATGCCGATGGCCATGGTCGCGACGGGTACGCCGGCGGGCATCTGGACGATGGAAAGGAGCGAGTCGATGCCGTTGAGGGCCTGGCTTTGAACCGGCACACCGATTACGGGCAGCAGAGTGTGGCCGGCGACCATGCCGGGCAGGTGGGCGGCGCCGCCGGCGCCGGCGATGATTACCTCCAGGCCGCGTGCGGCTGCGCTGCCGGCGTATTCGCTCATCCAAGCGGGCGTGCGGTGGGCAGACACGACTCTGCACTCGTGCGGCAGATTGAATTCGACCAGCGTGTCCGAAGAGAACTTCATGCACCGTTCCCAGTCGGAATCACTTCCCATGATCACACCGACGAGAGGCGCGCTGTCTGAAGCTTTCACTGCGAGGAGCTCCCAAAATCTAAAGCGGCGCTATTGCTGCCCGAAATAGGTGCGGAGATTCTCGGCCACGCGGTCGGCCACCGGGAACCGGCCTGCGGAAAAGGACCGGGCTGTCAGGCGTTCGTAGCATTCCACGTAACGCTGGCTGGCCTGAGCAGCCAGCTCCTGTTCCAGTGGCGGCGGGGGCCCATCGCCGATGTAGCCGCGCTCTGCGTATGCCAGTCGAACGAACTCCTTGTCGAAGTTTTCCGGTTCGACGACTTCCTGTTCCTGGTTTCCGTTGCGCTCGCTGCCGGCGCGGACCTCATCATAACTTGACATCGTCCAAAAGCGGCTGGAATCCGGCGTATGGATTTCGTCTATCAGAAGGAGCTGGCCTTCGTCGGACAGTCCGAACTCATACTTGGTGTCCACGAGGAGAAGCCCTCCGCGGGCTGCCACCTCCTGTCCGCGGGCGAATAGCGCTAATGCAGCAGTACAGACTTCCTCCCACAGTGCATCCGCAACCAACCCCTTCTGCACGATTTCCTTGCTGGTGATGAGCTCGTCGTGGCCGCCCTTTGCGGCCTTTGTCGTGGGCGTGATAACTGGCAGGGGTAGTTGATCGTTCTTGTTCAATCCGTCGGGGAAGTCCATGCCGTAGATGGTGCGCTCTCCCTGGCTGTATTGATACCAGAGGCTGGTCTTGGTTACCCCAGAAATGTATCCGCGTACGACGACTTCAACTGGCAGGGCGCGACACTTGCGGGCGATGGTTACATTCGGGTCCGGAGACTCGAGGAAGTGATTGGCAACGATGTCCCGAGTCTGTTCGAACCAGAAGGACGAAAGCTGATTGAGCACCTGTCCCTTGAAAGGTACGAGGCCGAGGATGTGGTCGAAGGCAGATAGGCGATCGGTCGTGATCAGGATGAGCCGGTCGTCGCGGGCGTAAATGTCACGCACTTTGCCGCTCTGCTTGGGACCAAGAAAGTCCACGTCGAGTCCTGGGAAGGTCTGTTCCAGTAAAGCGGGGTTCATGTCGTGCTACTCCTCAGTGGGAATGGATTCGCGTGCTTGGCTGCGGCAGTTCCTCAGTCGGAGGCAATACCAATCATAGCACGAAAGAGCGAGAGGCCCAGCCCCTCACTTCCACCGAGAGGATTCTGAATTGGATCGACGTGGTCCTCGGGATGGGGCATCAGACCGATCACATTGCCGGCTCGATTGCAGATACCGGCGATGTCGGCCACAGATCCATTGGGATTGAGAGGGTAGCGACCGGCGGCGGGCACTCCATCCGAATCGACGTATCGGAAAGCAACCAGCCCATCCTTTTCCAAGCGTTCTAGCGTGTCGCGGCTGGATACTTGAAAGTTGCCCTCCCCGTGGGCAACCGGGCAGAAGACTGGCTCTACCAGTTGCGCCAGGCAGCCGGCACGCGTTCCTTGCTCTACGGCCAGATGAACCCAGCGGCACTCAAAGCAGTTGCGCGCGTTGTGGGTCAAAGTAACGTCCCGCCGCGAGACCGACTGCTGAATTGCAGACGGGCTCTCGCCATCGTCGGCGTAGCCGGGCAAAAGGCCGGCCTTGACCAGCGTCTGAAAACCGTTGCAGATGCCCAATACAGGCTTACCCGTGGCGATGAAATGTGTCAACTCTTCGTGAAAGAACACCTGAAGATCCAGGGCCTGGCGTACGCCGGCACCGAGGGCATCGCCGTAGGAGAATCCGCCGGGAAGAACGAGCATGCCAAACTCGGAGAAGCGACGGACACCACGCCGCAACTGATTGATGTGAACGATTTGCGGGGAGGCGCCGGCAAGCTCACAAGCCCGAGCTGCCTCGGCATCGCGGTTGGTGCCGGTGGCGTGGAGGATCAGGACGGGCAGGTTCATAGCCATGCCGGTGGGGGGCAGTCTCGTCTAACAGTGATGAGATGCAAGACTATCACGCGGTTTCAGCCCCCTTCCAGGCTGAGAGGATTTCGTCCAGTGACAGGTCAAAGATGGGCTGCCGGTCGATGGCCACAGAAATCATTTGGGAATCGGTGACAGTGCCGATGAGCGCAAGTGGAATGTCCGACATTATGTCCTCGAATGTCGCTCTGTCGGCGGGGGTCACTTCCAGGAGGAGTCGACCGTTGGATTCGCTGAAGAGCGGGACGTATGGGTGAGTCAGATGGCTTTCATTTGCGGCCCCAATGTCCACGGCCGCGCCCAGGCGTCCGCCGAGGCACATTTCGGCCAGAGCCACGGCCAGTCCGCCTTCGCTCAGATCGTGGCAACTTCGGACCAGGCCGGCCTGCATGGCTGCGTGGACTGCCCGATAGCGCATCAGAGGTTCTGCGGGCATGGTTGGCGGATCGCCACCATCCCATTGTAACAGCTGGCTGAAGAGAGATCCCCCCAGTTCTTCACACGTTTCTCCCACGATGAATATATGGTTTCCTGACTGCTTCAGGTTGGATGTGCAGGTGCGGCGCATGTCGGGCACGATGCCCAAGGCGGAAATAAGAAGCGTTCCCGGGATCGGCTGGCCTTCGAACTCATTGTAGAGGCTGTCCTTACCGGATATGAAAGGTGTGTTGTATGTGACAGCGGCGTCGTAGCAGCCCTGGCAGGCGCGCACGAGGGCGCCCAGCCGGTCGGGGAAGGTGGGGTTACCCCAGCAGAAGTTGTCCAGAATTGCGATCTGATCCGGGTCTGCGCCGACTGAGACGGCATTGCGAAAAGCTTCGTCGACGGCGCTGACGGCCATGGCGTAGCTGTCGCGTTTTCCCAGCAGAGGGTTGATGCCTGCGCTGAGGGCGAAGGCGCGATGGTGGTCCCATGTACCGATGGGCTTGAGGACTGCGGCGTCTGAAGGTCCGTCCATGTGCGGGCCGACAAAGGGACGGACGAGGGTACCGCCGCGCACTTCATGGTCATAGGTGCGAACGATGCGTTCTTTGCTGGCTATAGTAGGGTGGCTGAGCATACGGACGAGGAGGTCTCTGGGCTCAGGCTGCGAGTGGACATTTTCCAAAACGGTCTGAAGTGTGGGCAGGTCCGGTTCAGGTTCCCGGTAGTGCGCTGTGCGTTGCGGGATGGGAAGCCCATCGTGCAAGAAGGACATGGGCAGCTCGGCAACGGCGCGGCCGTCGTAGTGCACGCGCAGCCAGCCATCGCCGCTGAAGCGGCCCAGGTCGCGTATTTCGACTTCCCAGAGGTCGGCCAGCTCCTGGAGCTGGGGAAGGTGTGCGGGGGGTACGGCCAGGACCATACGTTCCTGGGCTTCGGAGAGCCAGATTTCCCATGGCGTCAGGCCGGGATACTTCAGAGGAACGTCCTGCAACTCGATGTCGACGCCCAGCGCTTCGCCCATTTCGCCGACGGCAGAAGAAAGACCACCGGCGCCGCAGTCGGTGATGGCGTTGTACAGGCGCTTGTCGCGGGCGGCTTCGACCAGTTCGATGAGGCCCTTTTCTGTGATGGGGTCGCCGATTTGGACGGCGCTGCCTGACTCGGAATGCGTGTCCTGGGTCAACTCGGCGGAGGAAAAGGTTGCTCCGTGGATGCCGTCGCGACCGGTGCGACCGCCCAGGACAACGATGCGATCTCCCTGTTGTGGTTGTGTGGGATGTGACCCCTTGGGCAGCAGGCCGACGGCGCCGCAGAAGACGAGGGGATTGCCGAGGTACCCTGAGTCGTAGATGACGGCGCCGTTGACGGTCGGCAGGCCGAGCTTGTTGCCGTAGTCGCCGATGCCGGCGACGACCCCCTCCTTGACGCGTGCCGGGTGCAGGAGGCCTGACGGGAGCTCTCTGGAAGGCAGATCCTGGGGGCCGAAGCAGAGGACGTCGGTGCAGGCGATGGGCCGGGCGGAGACGGCTATGATGTCGCGGACGACGCCGCCGATACCGGTGTTGGCCCCGCCGAAAGGTTCGAGAGCAGAGGGGTGATTGTGCGTCTCCACTTTGAAGGCGAGATCGAATTGATCATCGAATTCGATGATGCCGGCGTCGTCAACGAAGGCGGAGCGCACCCAGGGACGGTTAACCTTTTGGGTTGCTGCCTGAATGTAGTTGCGCAGCAGCCCCTGAATCTCGTCGAATGAGATGGCTTCACCGCCGGCTGATCGTCGCGTAAAGGCTATGTCAGCTTTGAAGGTCTTGTGTACACAGTGCTCGCTCCAGGTCTGGGCCAGTGTTTCGAGTTCGACATCGGTGGGATGGCGGCCGATCTCGTCGTAGAAGCTCTGAATTTCTCTCATCTCTTCGGCGTCGAGGGAGAGCAGCCGGTTGCGACTGCAATCGAGGAGCTCTTCTTCGGTTAGGCCGGTCAGCGGGATCTGTTCCACATGATCGCGGGCAACGCTGCTGTGACCGAAGAGGGGTTCGATGGCGCCGAGGCTGTAGCGCTCGATGGTGTCGTTGCAGAGGAGATCCTGGGCCAGCCTGTGCAGGTCATCCTGGGACAGCTCACCGGTCAGGCGATATTGGGTGGCGGTTGCAGCCACCAGATGGTCGATGCCGAGTTCAGCGGCGCCGCGTTCGAGGACGCGGGCGGCCACGTCGGTTACGCCTTGGCGCAGGGCGACCTCGATCACATAGTTCGTAGTTTCAGCCTGGGGTTGAACCGCACCGCTTACTCTGGGCGTAGGAGGATGAGAAACAACCCGGGCCGAATCGGTGACGGGATCAACCAAGAGAAAGGCGCAGAGCTTTTCGATATGGGCGGGGCCAGGGAGTTGAGATGAGAGGCTTGTCAGAAAGTACAGATTTGTGCGGCTACAGGAGCGAAGTGAATCGATCCCCAACCTGTAGGCAGCGGCCGTAATCCGGTGTTCTTCCTGGCCGTGCCGGTTGGCGACTTCAATGCGGAGAATCTTCACAGCTTTCCTCTGCACAAAAAAGACCCGATGTCATGCTGGGGTCAGACCGCCATATGACATTGGGTTCTCTTGGCGCCGCGGATTCCGGTTGGGCCGGCCCAACTGGGCGGCTCCACTGTACCCCCAAGGGGATTCGAACCCCTGTTGCAGGCTTGAAAGGCCTGAGTCCTAGTCCTCTAGACGATGGGGGCGTGCTGGAAGTAGGCACGAAGGCAAGTCTACCAGAAACAGGGGTGGGTGGTCAAATGCAGCGGGCTATAGGGTGCATCCCAGATTTGGGGCGGGAACGGTGTGGCGGGGCAACGGTACCGGCGGTTGCTGGCGCTGTTTCCCGTCTTTGGGCGAGACGCAGTGCAGGCGCGAGGCCCGGCTGTACGGCGGCGTCGGTCAGTTGGGGCGGGTACGAGGGCAGGCACGAGGCCGGCACTTAAGGGGATCTGATGGGACTGGCGGGACCTGGTCGGGCTGGACACGGTCGATCGGGGACCTGTTACAGATATCGGCACACGGTCGACCAGGGATGTTGTAGGAGAGGGGGCGTTGCGGGGGCGGAGCCCCCGCACAAGGGAGGGCCGAATAGGCCCGACCGCCCGGAAAAGCAGTGGTCAGTGGTCAGTGGTCAGAGACGGCGCATCTCCTGCCTCAGAGCTTTAGATGGCGGGACATGGCTCTGTTGTGACCCGAGGGAAAGGGAAGTTTGCCACCATATTGGGATGCAGGCGCGCTGAAGATCGCTTAGGGCATGTACTTTCGTTGACGATTTTTGGGCCAAAGGCAGACTGCATACACCGCAGTTACGGGCTCGAAGTCTGACGGTCCTCAGGACTCTGGCTGCGGATTTTCCAGAGCTCTACAACCAGATTGGAGGGGAATAGGGAGGGATCGAAGTCATCGGTTTCCCAGGCATCGCAGCCCACGCGGGCGAACAGTTCCTCTATGGTCCTGGATGAATGATGTTGCGCTTCTCCCACTATGTGGTGGAGATAGACCGCGGAAGGCAGGATCACGGGATGGCCCATTTCGTAGAGGGCGTAGGCGGTGCCGCCGATGCCAAGAGCGGCCAACACATCGTCCGACTTCTGGTTGATTTTTTCGCCGGCATGTGTGGCGAGTACGTCGAAGTGAAAGGCGAAATGGCTGCGGAGGTATCCTTCTTCCAGGAGGAATTTCCCGATGCGTTGGACGGCGCCATTCACCGAAGCCAGGTCAGATTGGTTGCGAAGAGAAGTGGGCAACTCCAAGGCCAGATGCTCTGAAAGCAGGGAAAAGAAGCGCGCCCCCACCTCTTCCGCGAATTGGCGACGCGCACGGCTCAGTTCGTCGCCTCCGGACCGGGAAGCCAGCTTGCGGTAAGCCGACAGGAAGAAGGCGAAGGACAGGGCGTCGAACTCACCTGACTGAACCGTGCCGAGAGATGTTGCCGAGGCGAAATCAGCGGCAAGTCCTGGTCGGGCTTGCCTATGGTATACAAGGGAAATGTAATCCTCGACTGTTTTTTGAACCGAGTCAGAGTCATCAGCAGGGGACGACAGTTCATGCCACTGGCTCGCAATGGCATCCGCCATCATGGCCAGGAAGGATTCGCCCAATGGCCACCAGTCTTGAAATTCGGGGTACGGGTGCTGAGAGACTACGTCTGAGAGAGAGGCCGACATGTGATCGCATTCCCTGGTGGACGGTTGCATTCCCTGATCTGCTCTGACTTGTAATATCATATTGTCAGGGAGCCATACAGTTTCAATACACGCATTTTACTCTAAACCAAAGGCGAGATAACAATGAAGCCACTTATGCCAATCTTGATTGCAGCAATGATAATTGCAGGCGCCTGCGTGGCACCGGTTGCGCAGCAGAGTGCTCCCAGCAATGGGGGCGGGGGCGCGGCTGAGGCAGTGGACGACCTTCTGGCGGAGATCATGTCACGCGGCACGATCCGAATTTCCACAGACCCCAACTATGCGCCCCAGAGCTTTCTGGATGAGGACGGCAACTTTGTGGGTTTCGACGTGGACGTAGCCAAGGAGATCGCCAGCCGGCTGGGCGTTGAAGTGGAGTTCGTGACTCCGGACTGGGACCTGATCACGGCGGGGAACTGGGGCGACCAGTGGGATATGAGCGTCGGTTCGATGACAATCACCACGGCACGGCAGAAGATCCTTGCCTTTGCTTCGCCACCCTATTACTACACTCCGGCCCAGTTTGCGGCGGTGGATGGATCAGGGGTCGAGACGCTGGAGGACCTGAATGGGGCGACGATCTGTGTAGGCGCGTCGACAACCTACGAGAGCTGGCTGATGGGCGATATGGAAGGGCTGGGGCTGCCGGCTGCCAGCTTCTATGTCGACGCTCCGCCAGCCGACGTCAGCATCGTCCCGTTAACGGTCGACAACGACTGTGTACAGCAGATTCAGGCGGGTCGACAGGAGTTTCAGGCGTTTCTGACATCGAATACGGTCGTGGAGGCGGCCATCGCTGAAGGTGTTCCGATCCACAAGGTAGGAACGCCGGTCTTCTCGGAAAACCTTGCGGTGTCATTTGACCGGAGCGCGTCAAAGGACGTTACAAGGCTGGTTGAGAAGGTTGGCGAGCTCATCGCCGCGATGCATGAAGATGGTACGCTTAGCGGCTTTTCGATGGCGTGGTTCGGCGAGGATCTGACAACTGATCCGACCAAGTAGGCAGGGGCAGGAACCAAGATAGAGCAGAGGTCCTTTGGCTGCAGGTTCAGAGCAGAGACGCGGACCAATCATTCGTCAGTAGGCCCGAGATGTCGGTAGCGTCAACAGAAGAGCGGTTTGCAGCTCAGGCTGAGCAGATCGCGGCGTCACAACGACGCGATGCCCGTCGATTTGCCATTGGGGTGCGCGTTTCGTATGCCGTCTTGCTGCTCGTCCTCGTGTACGCGTTCAGTGGGACCCAGTTCACGGTCGGCGGTCTGCGGTTCACGACGATTACTCTGGACTGGGCGTTCATTGGCAGCCACTGGTGGTTTATCTTTAACGGTGTCTGGCTGACGATTCTACTCTCGGTTCTGTCGATAGTACTGGCTACATTGCTTTCGCTATTGGGGGCGCTGGGAAGGCTGTCGAAGTCGCCGCCTGCGTACGCGCTGGCGACCTTCTACATTTCGCTGATACGGGGAACGCCGCTGCTGCTGCAGGTCGTCTTTTTCTTCCTGGCATTGCCGCAGCTTGGAATTCGGTTGTCCGGGTTGTGGGCCGGGGTGCTGGCACTGGGGTTGAATTACGGCGCGTATATGACGGAGATCATGCGGGCCGGCATCCAGTCGGTGGACGCGGGACAGCGGGAAGCCGCCGAGTCGATGGGCATGACGCAGTTTCAGATCATGCGGTTCATTGTTCTGCCGCAGGCTCTGCGCCTGGTCATTCCACCGATTGGCAACCAGTTCATTGCGATGCTGAAGGACACGTCGCTGATCTCGGTAACTGGCTTTGTGTGGGAGCTGCTGTGGAGAGCGCAGAAGCAGGGAAGGGCAAATTTTCGCAGCCTTGAAGCGCTGCTGATTGCGGCTGTGTTTTACTGGATCATTACGATCATCTTTTCGGCATTTCAGGCGCAGATCGAGTTGCGTCTTGCGCGGGGTTACAGGTCTGCGTTGTAGGACATCGTAGCGGGAAGGCTGGCCGGCAGGTCGCGGCGATGCAGGAGGCACCTCAGGACTGCACTACTCTGATCTTTGGGGTAATTCCAGGCCAGTATCGGTAAGTAACGCACTTTGCAAGTAGAACGGAGAATGGACTTCATGACAAATCGGTTCAGCATATGTTCCTATAGTTTTCGCAGGTCGTTCGAGAACGGCAGCATGGATTATCAGGGCTACGTGGCTTTCAACCAGCGCCAGGGGTTTTCGCAGCTTGATCCGTGGATGAAGCATTTGGAGCCGGCGCTGGAGGACAGGGCATGGCTGGGGGACGCCAAGAGAATGGCGGAAGATGCGGGGCTGCCCCATGGGTGCATTGCGGTGGACGGCGGACACATGTACGAGGAGGATGCCGCACGACGAAGTGAGTGCAGGGAGATGGCTCTGCGCTGGCTGGACGTGGCCGCGTCTCTTGGCGCAACGCAGATGCGCATCGATACCGGTGGGCCGGAAGCGTTGACCGACGAGGTTTTTGCCGTCATCGTAGAGGGCTACAACGAGCTGATCCCGCGAGCCCTGGCGGCCAACGTGGAAATCCTGGTGGAGAACCACTGGGGGCCAACAAAGCACGCGGAGAATACGGTCAGGCTGCTGGAGGAGGTAGAGGGGCTCGGGCTGCTGTTCGATACGAATAACTGGGCGGATGGCACGCATGAACGGGCCTGGGAGCTTTGCGCGCCCTACGCTCGGCTGACACATTTCAAGACGTTTTCTTTCGACAGCCGGGGCGATGATCCTTCGGTCGATTTGCAGAAGGCCTGCAGCATTTTGCTGGAGGGTGGGTATAAAGGTGTTTGGGGGATTGAGTCAACGCCGGAGGACGGCGATGAGGAGGGGGCGGCGGTGAAGACGATGGCGCTGCTGCAGCGGGTGCTGGGCGCATAGGTTTTGGCGAACATTGTCCGAGCTGGAATCTGCGGGTCCGCCATGTTGTCGATCCATGAGGGCACCCACAAGGGGTGCCCCTACGGGGGACGGCGGGCAGGCGGGGTATGGTGACCGAGGCGCGTACGAGGGCACCCACAAGGGGTGCCCCTACGGGGGATGACCGGGTGGAAGGAAGTGTCAAAGGGCACTAGAGATTCATCTTAAGGGCCACAATTGGGCTAGGCAGATTTGATAGTATGTGCTTTTTGTACCAGTTCATCATTACTCACATAACAAGAAGAGCAAGAGAAAATGACAGACGAGAAGACTCGAATCGGGATTATCGGCGTAGGCCAGATCGGGAAGGGCCACGTCCGCAAGTATAAGATGATGCCGCACGTGGAGATTGCGGCGATTGCCGACATTGACGAGACTGAGGCAAAGAGGGTAGCTGCCGAGAACGGAATCGCCAGCGTTTACACGGATTTCCGTGAGTTGCTGGCGCGCGAGGACATCAAGGCGGTCGATGTCTGTCTGCACAACAATTTCCATATGCCGGCGACGGTGGCAGCGCTGGAAGCGGGCAAGCACGTGTTCTGCGAGAAGCCGATGGCGGGAGCCTACGTAGATGCGGAAAGGATGTTGGAAGCATCGAGAGAGCACGGCAAGAAGCTCAGCATCCAGAACCGCGTTTACTTTACGAACGAAACCAAGGCAGCCAAGGCGCTGATCGACGGCGGGCATCTGGGGAAGTTGTATCACGCGCGTTCGACGGGGTATCGACGGCGGGGGCGACCGTTTGTGGACGGCTACGGTTCGCCTTTTTTTGTGAACAAGGAGACCGCCAGCGGGGGCGCGCTGTATGATATGGGCGTCTATCACATTTCGACGATGCTCTATCTGCTGGGCAACCCGGATGTGCTGCGAATCTCAGGCAAGACGTACCAGGAGATTGCAATGAACGCGGCGCGGCGGGAAAGCAGCGGTTACAATGTGGAGGAGCTGGGTCTGGGATTCGTGCGGCTGGCCGACAACATTACGCTGGATATAATCGAGGCGTGGGCCATCAATCTGGACGCATTTGAGGGTTCATACGTGGTCGGCAGCGAAGGGGGCGTACGTCTTGAGCCGTTCGGATATTTCCACAGCGCCGGCGACCTGGACCTGGACTCTACGGCGAATCTGCAGATGTTCAATTTCCGTTTGCACAATGTTCACGGGCAGGGCGACGTGTACGACAGCGAGCAGGAGCATTGGATTGCCGCTGTGGAGGGGAGGGTAGAGCTGCTGCCGACGGCTGAGATCGCGTTGAATTGCATGCTGATTTCAGAGGGCATCTATTTGTCGAATCAGTTGGGCCGGGAGGTGAGCGCGGAGGAGGTGCGGGAGGCTTCGATGTCGACGGCGGTTGCTATCTGATTTTGTCCACGAAGGGGCGCGAAGAACACCCTTCTTTGATCCGCGAAGGCACGCGAAGGGGCGCGAAGAACACCTTTCTTGGATCCGCGAAGGCACGCGAAGAACGTCTTTCTTTGATCCGCGAAGAGGCGCGAAGAACACCTAAGGCTACTGGGATTTTTCTTGCGTGAATGCGCGGTTCAACCAGACGATTACGAGTCCTAGTCAGACTTTGAGAGACAAACAAGGGCACCAAGGATCAGAAAATGACTCCTTGGTGCCCTTAATAGTCGTAGCTGAATAGTCTATGGAGTGCAGGACCTTCTAGATGGACTGGCAGCGAATTAGGCGGGCCGTTTCGTCTCGGTCGTTGCGGACGGTCTGGGATTCGCCTGAGGGGATGAATGCGCCTTCGTGACGTGATGCGCGCAGGGTATCCCCGCCGGCTGTGATCGATACCTCGCCACCCCAGACAAACCAGACGGCTTCCTTGTCATTGGGCGCTGCGTCCAATTGTCCTCCTTGCCCCAGTTCATAGTAGTCAAGCCGCATCTCCGGTGTTCCGGTGGCGGGGGAGGCCGGGGCCCACGAAGATGTCTTTCCTTCTTGCGCAGCGTCACCTGACGCGAGATTGTCGATGCGTACGGTTGTCTGATGGTTGTCAGGCGGGCGCGGGGTGGTGCCGGTTTTGGAGGGGTCGCGTTCTCCGCGGTAGAGGGCCTGGTCGGGGGGCGCCTGGAAGCTGATCAGGGTGGCCTCGGCGCCGCTGGTGTTGACGGTGCCGTGTACTTCGGGGGAAGGCACGTAGGCGAACTGGCCGGCCGTGATTGGCGTGTAGACATCGCCTTGCCGTACTGAGACACCTCCTTCAAGCACTATGAAGATGTCGGCAGACTCTTCGTGAAAGTGCTGCGGGAACTCCTCGTCAGCCTGGAAAACGGAGTAGTTGAGGGTAATGTCCTGCGCGCCGGTGGAGGGCCCGACCAGGTTGCGGGAATCGCCTTTGCCCATTTGGAAGGCAGCGGCCTTGCCGGCAGAGAGAAGAGTTGCCATGGACTGGGCTCCTGCTGTAGCTGTGTATGTTCAGGACCGACAGCGAAAACCTACGATTTAATGTGATGTTGTGACCGGCGAGCACGAGACCGAAAGGGAATCAAGCCGCCCCGGGAATCGTTCCTTCCAAAGTCGACAGTTTTCCTCACGCCTTGCCTAGACGCTGTAATGCGAGCCGTCGCTCAGATTATTGGCGGCGCGCACAGGGCGGAAAAGGGTCCGGCGCAGGGGCGGCATCGAGGCCACGAGTTCGGGATTGGGATCCCAGTCGTGCCACTTGCTGTCGGGAGTATTGTAGCAGCTGAAAATCGCCACGCGCGGGATCTCGCGGTTGGTCCAGGGGCGGGCGCTATGGGTCAGTGATTCGGTGAAGAAGAGAACGGAGCCGGGAGGACAGGTGTAATCGTCCCAGATGGGTGAGTGCTGGTCGTGGATTGAGTCGGGTGCGGGATAGGCGGTTTTGTGGCTACCGGTCACAAGGAGTGTGCCGTCACCTTCGCAGACGGGATTCAGTTCCCAGACGACGCGAGTCAGGCCGGCGTGGGACTTGCCGGGGACGCTGTGATAGAAGTGTGTGTCGCCGGGAAAGCGAAAGAATCCGCTGCCGTTGTGCGGTCCGAACTTACCTTCGCCGGCTTCGCGGTAGAACAGGCTGCAGGATTCCATGCGGAAGCCGTAACAGTTGTGACGTGAAAGAGGCGGGAAGGCGACGAATTCGTTCATGAAGCCGACGACAACTGGGTGGTCGGAGAGTTTTGTCAGCGGCCCTCCAAGAGGCGAGCGCTCGTGTTCGGGGATTGATTCGGGGTCGTGCTGAAGCTGCAGGCCAAAGTCACGCATTTCCCTGGCTTCCTCTGCGGACAAGACGCCGGGGATGAGGAGCCAGCCATTCTTGTCAAAGCAGTATTTTTGTTCCGGGGTGAGGTCTGCGACGGGCAGGCCGTCGGCGTTGACCGTGGGGAATTCCTGTGCGCTCAAGTCGAGCTGCTGCCCGAGACTGTGTGCAAAGATGTAGGGTGTATTGTCGCCAAGCTGTTGATCGGGCATTGGAATTCAAGTCCTTTCGGTGGTCCATGCGGCCAGTGCCTTGGTCGTAGGGTTGGCCATGTTTTGGGATTGCATACAGGTGGAATCATACACCAGGAGCAGAGTAATCTAAAGCGCGGGAATCCGATTGGGTGCATCCCAGAATTCTTGTGTGGTCGTTGTCTGAATCAGGATTTTCAGGATTGGTGGGGATTTTCTGGCTGGCAGGCGACCGGTTGTTGGCTTCCGGATGAAAGATTCTGCGCGGGATGAGAGGCCGGGCTGCAGGGGGACGGCAGTACGGGATGCACCCGGATTGGGGGTGCAACTCTGTAGCGGGGCGAACGCGGGCAGGCACAAGGCCTGCCCCTACAGGTCGGGCGGGGGGAGGGCACCCGGTGGCATGGCTCGGCGGTGGATTGGAGGCACCAGGTCGGCCAGGCACGTTGTAGTAGAGGGGGCGTTGCGGGGGCGGAGCCCCCGCACAAGGGAGGGCCGAATAGGCCCGACCGCCCAACGGCAGTAGACAGTAGTCAGTAGTTAGTAGTCAGTGACGGCGCTTTTTCTGGCGGAAACTGGAATGGGAACTGACCGCGGCTTGGGTGCCTCGTGAGAGATACGAAAGTTCGCCCCAATATTGGGATGCGCCCATCCGATTCGAGAGTTTCTGGGCTCTGGAGCGAACGATCCGGAGTTATGGTTCCTATGCAAAGGAGGTTGGGGGGAACTCCTAAATGTGGAAGGGAAACGTCGCGTAGAGCCCTAGTTCGACCTACGAGGACCGACTCAGTCTGAACATGGCGGCGGGCAGTTTTTTGCAAGAAATTCGAAGCGTTTGCCCCTGCTACATCGTGCATGGTACACTCCCTCTCGATTGCAGGTCCCCAGGACGGCTATGGTCGCGTTCCGTTCGTGTTAGACACTCAATTCGTCAACAGATAGCAGATCTCATGTAATTCCTTTGTTGGTAACGCCATCCACTCTAAGAGGAGAAATCGTGATGACTAAGACCACGCGAAGAGACTTCCTGCAAAAGGCCAGTTTTGTCACTGCGGGTGGGTTGCTTGCGGCTTGTGCTGCCCCGGCGGCGCCGGCGGCAGAAGGTGACGGCGAGATGGCGCCGTCAGAAGAGATGTTGGAGCTGCGTGTCGGCGCGATTGCCGGCATCGTAACTGAAGGCTTGCAGGCGTTGGCAGACCTGTACATGGAGGAGAACACCAACATTTCGGTGTCAATCGATGTGCTGGCCGACGAGCAGTATCAGCAGGCGTTCCTGCTCTTTTCGAGCGAGGATACGCCGGACGTGTCATGGTATCAGTGCGTGCCGGCGAACCGCTTCAATGACATGGTAACCAGCCAGATCCTGGTCCCGTTTGACGACCTGTATGAGCAGGAGGGCTGGTATGACGCTTATCCGGAAGGGATCGTCGATTTTCAACGTCAGCCTGACGGCCACTTTTATTCGGCGACGATTGCTGTGGTGTGGACTCCCTACACCTATTACAACAAGGAGATCTTCGACGAGATTGGCGCGGCTCCGCCGGAAACCTGGGATGAACTGTATGAGATGTCGGCAGAGTTCCGGGCGGCCGGATACCAGCCGCTGGCGGTCGACTACAACATGGGGATTCAGAGCCACTTCAATGACGGCATGCAGCTGCGATCGTGGAGCCGGGACCAGTACAACTGCATGCCGATTCTGTGGCGGGCAGACCGCCCAGCGGATTGCAACGAGTACAGCTGGACGGACCCGGACTCGGTGCGGATCTACGATTACATTCAGGCGATGGTCGACAACGGGGTCTTCGTGGACGGCGTTACGGGACTGACGGACTATCAGAACGGCAGGTCGTTGTTCACGACGGGCAAGACGGCAATGTGGCAGACCGGCTCGTGGGACGGCGGAGGATCAGGGCTCGAGCGTGACGTCGAGTTCGATTTTGGGTATTTCTACTATCCTGAGATCCGGCCGGAGCGGACCGGAAAGGTTGGGGCCTGGGTTCCCGACGGGCTGATCGTTCCGAAGTCGGGCAGTAACATTGAAGCGTCGCTGGAGTTCGTGGCCTGGGCCTACCGTCTGCCGCAGGCTTCGCTGTATGCGCAGACGTCCGGGCTCCCGCATGGCCGCGCGGACATTCCTGCTGACGTCTATGCTGAGATTCTGAGCGAGATGCAGCTGGCTTTCCTGGAAGACAACAATAGGTACGGGACACCGGCGTTGTTCGAGGCATCGAGCAGCCAACCGTACCAGCAAGCGACGATCAAGTCGGTGGACCAGATGATGGCGGGCGGGCTGACGCCTGAAGAGGCTGCGGCCTGGATGCAGGAAAAGACCGAGGAGATTCAGGCCGACCAGAGCTAGACGGAGAAGGATCCGGGGAAACCCTTTCGAGATGTAGCGCTAACTTGAGCAGGGAGGTTCGAAAGGGCCTCCCTGTTTTGGTATGGAGGTGCAGAGTTGGCAACCGTGCAATCAAGGCAGGCGGTCGGGACAGCGGGCGGCAGCAGATTCATGCGCAGCTTCAGGAAGGTTCTGCCGTGGTATCTGTTCATCGCGCCGGCTTCGCTGATGCTGCTGACGCTGATGGCCTACCCACTGTTCGACACGCTGCGGCTGTCGCTATTCAAGTGGGGCGGGCTGGGTCCGCAGACGTTCATTGGGTTGAGGAATTTCTCGAAGCTCTTCGGCGACGATGTTTTCTGGCGAGCACTCGGAAACAGCTTTATTTTCGCTATTGTCGTGCCTTTCTTCACGGTGTCGATTGGGCTGTTCCTTGGGGTGGCGATCAGCCGCCGCATGAAGGGGTGGCAGGTCTATCGCATTGCATTCTTCATTCCGGTGATGATGTCGGGGGTGGTGGTGGCGACGCTGTGGGCGAATATGTTTGAGTTCAACCACGGGTTGTTCAACACGGTGCTGCGCGGCATCGGGCTCGACGCCCTGGCGCAGAACTGGCTGGGCGACCGCAACGTAGCTCTGATAAGCGTCATGCTTGTGCCGATCTGGCAGTCGGTGGGATTTCCGATGATCGTATTGCTGGCGGCGATTGAGGGGATACCGCAGGACATGCACGATGCGGCCACGATGGACGGTGTGAACGAGTGGCAGCGGATTTGGGGGCTGACCGTGCCGCTGATCAAGCCGGTGCTGGCGTCGATAACGATGTTGTCGATCATCGGGGCGATGAAGGTATTTGACATTGTGCTGGTGATGACGAAGGGCGGACCGGCTTTCAGCACGCAGGTGTTGGGGTACTATCTGTTCGAGACGGCTTTCCGTTCGGGCTATTTCGGTTACGGGTCGGCGATTGCGGTGGTTATGTTTGTGGTTGTTTTCGCGATTGCTTACGCGTATGTGCGCGGGGTGCGGATAGAGAGCGTGGAGTATTAGAGGCTGTTGTCGATCCACGAGGGCACCCACAAGGGGAGCCCCTACGGGGGGATGACGGGTAGGCGGGGTGTGGGAGTCGCGGCGCGTACGAGGGCACCCACAAGGGGTGCCCCTACGGGGGGAAGGCTGGGTGGCAGGAAGTGTCACCGCGTCCCAGCGCCCAAGGCAGAAGTTGACCCGGACATTTTCAGAGCCAGTCCAGGCTTGGTGAGTCAGGTTGAAAGGAACGGGATAGATGGCGGCAGACAGGTTAACTTCGCGTTCGGCGGGCGGGAGCGTACGGGGAGACAGGACGCTTGGCTGGTGGGCCGGAAGCAGCTTGCGTCCTATCATTTATGGGATTTTGATCGTGGGCGCACTGGTCCAGGTGTACCCGATCTTTTTTCTGCTGATGAACACGCTCAAGACGGATACGCAGATACTGAACACGCCTTTCAGTTTGCCAACGGGCTTCTCGATGGCGCCTTTTGTTGATGTCTGGACGGGCGATCGCACGGGGATGTTCTTCGGGAGGTATTTCTTCAACAGCGCCATTGTACTGGCGGCGACGATTGTGCTGATGCTGGCGATTTCGTGTTTGTGCGGTTATGCGATGGCGCGCGGACAGTTTCCTGGAAACGGGACTCTGCACCAGGCGCTGTTGCTCAGCCTGGCTGTGCCGGCGCACGCACTTGCCATTCCACTGTACTTTTTTGTAGGCAGTCTGGGGCTGCGCAACAGCCTGTTTGGGCTGACACTGGTCTATGCGGCACTGGGCGCGCCGTTTACGATTATCCTGATGCGGGCCTATTTCATGCACATGCCAGTGGAACTGGAAGAGGCGGCGCGTATTGACGGCTGTGGCAGGTTGGGGGTCTTCCTGCGGATCGTCATGCCCATCAGCCGCGGGCCGATCGCAGGCATGGCGATTATCAACATCAACTGGATATGGAGTGAGCTTTTCTTCTCGCTGATTCTGATGAATAAGGCGGACGTACGGACGTTGCCGCTGGCGATCGCGTTGTACAAGCCGGCACCGATGACGGTGGAAACGGTGCTGGCGTTGCAGTACGCGGCGATGGCGCTGGCTACGATACCGGTACTGATTTTGTTTTTCCTGTTTCAGCGGCAGATTGCGTCGGGGATGACGATGGGGGCTTTCAAGTAAGTGCTGAAACGTTGGCGTGTTGTGATGGTCAAAACCGATTTATCCGCGAAGGCACGCGAAGCGGCGCGAAGAACACCTTTCTGTCCACGATGGTTCGCGAAGAACACCAGGAGCTACTGGGATTTTCCTGACGTTAATGGGCGGATCAGCGGCACTTTGCTTCCGCAGATCACTGTACTGACAAACGTCAACGAGCACTAGTCGCTTCTTCGCTGCAAGTGCTGTTTAAGGAGCTGCCAGGATGGCGAATGCTTTACCAGATTCAATACTCAAGCTTGTTAGACCGGCTGCAAAACGGGTTCTTTTGAGCTGGGAACAGGTGGAGTCGGGAATCAGCTTTGACCTGACCTCGCGCAAGGTCCGGGCGGACCCGTACGAGGTGTACGAGCGCCTGCGGAGCAAGGACCCGATTCACAGGATGAGGCTGATCAATGCGTGGGCGTTGACCGAGTATGATGACGCTCTGGCGATACTTCAGGACCACAGACGGTTTTCGTCCGGAGAGAACAAGCTGGAATATGCTCCTTACAGGACGATGCTGGACCTTGACCCACCTGATCACACGCGGTTGAGGTCGCTTGTTTCGAAGGCTTTTACGCCGCGTGCGGTGGCGGCACTTGGACCGCGGATTCAGGAGATAGTGGATGAGCTTCTGGATGAGCTGGCTGACAAGGAAAGGTTCGACCTTATCAGCGATTTTGCGTTCCCATTGCCAGTCATTGTCATTGCAGAGATGTTGGGGATCCCGTCAGAAGACCGTGACAAGTTCAATGTGTGGTCCAACGACATTGCTCTGGCGGTGGAACCGATTCTCAGCGGGGAAGAGATCGTGAGGGTGGAGCGGGCCTCGGACGAGATTATCGAATACTTCGAAGGGATTATCGAGCAGCGGCGAAGGGAACCGAGTGGCGATATGCTCAGCGCTCTGCTGGCAGCCGAAGAGGAGGGTGACAGGCTTACGCACGATGAACTGCTGGGAACGCTGATGCTCCTGCTGGTGGCGGGAAACGAGACGACGCGCAGCCTGATTGGAAACGGAATGCTGGCGCTGCTCAAGAATCCTGAGCAGCTTCAGAGACTGAGAGACAGTCCAGACCTTCTGGACTCCTCTATTGATGAGATGCTGCGGTACGACAGCCCGGTACAGTTCATCATACGGGTTGTGATGGAGGACGTGGAGTTCAAGGGCAAACAGTTTCGTGCGGGTCAGAAGGCGGTTATCCTTGTCGGGGCGGCGAATCGAGACCCGACAGTTTTCGCTGACCCGGGGGCTTTGGATGTCGGTCGACAGGAAAAGAGCCACATTTCATTTGGACGAGGCATTCACTATTGCCTGGGTTCGCCGCTGGCGCTGCTGGAGGCGCGGGTCGCGTTTGCGAATCTGATTGAGCGTTTTTCCTCAATTGAATTGGTTGAGGAACCCGAGTTCAGGGATCAGATAGTACTGCGGGGTGTCGAGAGCCTGTGGATCCGTGTCGAGCGGCCAGAGAACGGCAGTGGTTAGTGGTCAGTGGTCAGTTAATAGTGGTCAGAGGCGGGGCATCCTCTGCCGGAATTGGGATGGGAACTGAGCGTGGCTTGGTTGTATCCGGAGGTAAGCGTGGGTTCAGCCCTGTGCTTGATTGCGCTATAGATTGGGGGTGCGTCCCAGATTTGAGGTGGGAACAGGCTGGCGGTGAATCAGTGCCAGCGGTGGCTGGCGTTGTATACCGGCTTTGTGCGAGACGTATTGCAGGCGCCAGGCCTGGCCGTACGGTGGAGTCCGTCAGTTAGGGAGGGTGCGAGGGCCGGCACATGGCCGGCACCTATGGGGATCTGATGGGACTGGCGGGACGTGGTCTGGCTGGACACATTCGATTAGGCACCTGTCACCAATAGCGACACCAGGTCGATGAGGCGTGACCTGGTTTAGGGGGGGCGTTGCGGGGGCGGAGCCCCCGCACAAGGGAGGGCCGACTAGGCCCGACCGCCCAGAACTGCAGTGATCAGTGGCCAGTAGTCAGTGGTCAGAGGGGGCGCTTGTTTTGGTGGAAACTGGGATGGGAACTGACCGTGGATTGGGTGCCTCCTGAGAGATTCGAGAGTTTGCCCCAATAGTGGGATGCGCTCGAGATTGGCGGTTTTTTGACTCTGGACGGTAGTTGAGATAGCCTAGCCATCTAGTGAGCCACGATTTTTCCGGGAAAGACATCTGTGTTGAATTCGATTCCAAGACCAGTTATTGAAGTGATCAAGCCGATTGCAAAGCGGACCCTGTTGACCTGGGAAAGGCTTGAGTCGGGTGTGGTTTTTGACCTGACCTCCAAGGAGGTTCTGGCCAATCCTTATCCGACGTATCAGAGGTTGCGGGAGCGGGACCCGGTGCATCGGATGAGGCTGGTGGACGCGTGGGTTCTGACCCGGTACGATGACGTACAGGCTGTGCTGCAGGACCATCGTCGTTTTTCCAACCAGGAGGCCGGGGCAGGGGACCGGGCGTACACGAAGGACCGCAGTATGCTGGATTTGGACCCGCCGGACCACACGCGCCTGCGGTCGCTTGTTTCGAAGGCGTTTACGCCACGCTCGGTGGCGGCGCTCGGGCCGCGCATCGAAAAGATCGTGGAGGAGCTTCTGGACGAGGTTGAGGGGAAAGAACGGATCGACCTGATAGACAGTTTCGCGTTTCCTCTGCCGATTATCGTCATCGCCGAGATGCTGGGCGTTCCGGCTGAAGACCTGGACAGGTTCAAAGATTGGTCAAACGACATCGTCCTTTCTTTGGAGCCGATACTCACCAGGGAGCAGAGGGACCGGTTCCGGCGGTCGGAAGAGGAGCTCTATGCGTATTTTGAGGGAAACATTGCGAAGAGGAGACGGGACCCGCAGGACGACCTAGTGAGCGCGTTGATAGCTGCCGAGGAAGAAGGCGACAGGCTTTCACACGGGGAACTTCTGGCCACTTTGCTGCTTCTGCTGGTTGCGGGTAACGAGACGACACGCAATCTGATAGGCAACGGCATGCTGGCGCTGTTACGAAACCCTGAGGAGTTGCAGCGGCTAAGGGGGCAGCCAGATCTGCTTGAACCGGCCATTGACGAGTTGCTGCGCTATGACAGTCCAGTGCAGCTGGATGGTCGCACGGCCCGGGAAGACGTGGAGATTGGGGGCAAGTTGATACGCGCCGGGCAGCAGGTGGTAAGCGTGGTGGGCGGGGCGAATCGCGACCCGGCGGCGTTTTCGGAGCCCGACAGGCTGGACATTGGCCGCAAAGAGAAGAGTCACATCTCTTTTGGACGGGGGATACACTACTGCCTGGGGGCATCGCTGGCGACGCTGGAAGGGCGCATTGCCTTCGAGGGCCTGCTGGAACGGTATTCTTCGATCCGGCTGGCCGCGGAGCCGCAGCAGAGAAAGCAGGTCGTATTGCGAGGTGTAGAAGACCTGGTCGTGGACGTTGCGCGCAGTTCTAGAATTGTGTCCACGGGAAAAGTTCCTCTTGAATCGCATGAAACGGTTATGTCCAATTCTTGACACAGCAGGACTGATACGATAGCCTTGCCTAGATGTCTGTTTTCTCCAGATTTGAAACGTGAATCGAGAATGAACGCTACGAATAACAGTTTTGCGAGGAGGAGGCCCGCGGGAAGCGGGCGCAAAGTCCGGCAGCAGCTTTCCTGAGGGAAAACTGCTGGGCTGTGCAGTACTCTTCGCTCGTTTCCCGTGTGCCGCTTCGGTAGGTCCGAAGTGGCATTTTTTGTTTGTAACACATGTTTGCCCGAGTTCAGCGGTCAGGGGTCTTGTATTTTTGCTGGCTGGGGCGAAGTTCGACGGCGGAGGAGTGAAACAAGCTACGCAGAGCATGGAGGAGCGCGTATGGCTGTCAAAGGAGCAGTAAAGAAAGCGGTGCTCGCCTATTCCGGCGGCCTGGATACGAGTGTCATCGTCCCGTGGCTGAGGAATAACTACGGGTGCGAAGTTGTGTGCTTTTGCGCCAACCTGGGTCAGGAGGAGGAGTTGGATGGCTTGGAAGAGAAAGCAGTCGCTTCTGGCGCGACTCGATGCTACGTCGAGGATTTGCGGGCCGAATTCCTGACCGACTATGTGTTTCCGACGATGCAGGCGGGGGCCATTTACGAGCGGGACTATCTGCTGGGGACGTCGTTTGCGCGCCCTCTAATCGCAAAGCGATTGGTGGAGATCGCGCAACTGGAAGGCGCGGATGCAGTGTCGCACGGGGCAACCGGCAAGGGCAATGACCAGGTGCGGTTTGAACTGACGGTGATGGCGTTGAATCCGAAGCTGAAGATCATCGCACCGTGGCGGGAGTGGGACATTCGCGGCCGCTCGGATGCGCTGGACTATGCGGAGGAGCACAATGTGCCGGTGAAAGCGTCGGCGGACCGCATCTACAGCCAGGACCGCAATTTGTGGCATCTGAGCAACGAGGGCGGGCCGCTGGAGGATCCGTGGACGGAGCCGCCGGCGGATATGTTCGAGTGGACGCAGTCTCCGGAGGAGGCGCCGGATGAGCCCGGGTACGTCGAGGTGTATTTCCGGCGCGGCTTTCCGGAACGGTTAAACGGCGTTGCAATGGGGCCGGTCGAGTTGGTGCAGCGGCTGAACGAGATCGGTTGCGAGCATGGCATCGGGCGGGTGGACCTGGTGGAAAACAGGCTGGTTGGGATGAAGAGCCGTGGCGTATACGAGACGCCGGGCGGGACGATTCTGTATAAGGCACATGCGGCGCTGGAACAGCTTTGCCTGGACAAGGATACGCTGCACTGGAAGCAGCAGGTGGGTCTGCGCTACGCCGACCTGGTGTACAACGGGCAGTGGTTTACGCCTCTGCGCAGTGCGCTGGACGCGTTTGTGCAGGAAACGGAGAAGTCGATCAGCGGGACGGTGCGCTTGAAGCTGTACAAGGGCAACGCGATGCTGGTCGGTCGCAGGTCGCCGCACAGTCTGTACCGGGAAGATTACGTTACTTTTGACGAGGATGATGTCTATAACCAGGCCGACGCGGAGGGCTTTATCCGGCTGTTTGGTCTGCCGTTGAAGGTGGAGGCGTTGCTGAGAGAGGAGCATCCTGCGGACTCGATGCCGCCTATGCCGGACGGGGCGGCGGCGGAAGGTGACTGGATAAAGAGAGACTGAACGGCGGGGGCCAGGAGTTAGGGGCGAGGGGTCAGATAGGACTAGCGTCGGGCGGGGTGGAGATGCAGGCGGTTGATCGGGCAGACCGTGCCTGATGCTTTCACATTAATTGGAGAAGACGATGTCTGAGAAAGAACATGCTTTTGCGGGTCCTGCGGAGGCGGCGATTCCGGTGAAGGGTTTCGATGCGGCGGGGATTCATTGCGGGGTCAAGCCGACAGGGGCGCTGGATTTGGCGTTGATTGCGAGTCCTACGGCGTGTCGCTCTGCGGCAGTGTTTACGCAGAATGCGTTTCCGGCGGCGCCGGTGTTGTATGACCGGGAGCTGCTGCGGATGAATCCAGAGGGGACGCATGGGGTGGTGATCAATAGTGGGAACGCAAATGCCTGCACGAGCGCGGAAGGGAACGCCAACGCGCGACGCATGGCGGAGGCAGCGGAGAAGAGCCTGGGTAGCACGGATAATACGGCTTTTGTGATGAGCACCGGCGTTATCGGTGTGCAGTTGCCGATTGGGGTGATTGAAGCCGGGATTCCGGAGGTGGCAGCCAAGCTGCGTCCTGATGGTTGGGAGGAAGCGGCGGAGGCGATTATGACGACGGACGTCTTTCCCAAGTGGGCATCGGGCCAGGCGGAGGTCGGGGGACAGACTGTAACTGTTACCGGCATCGGCAAAGGTGCGGGGATGATTCACCCGAACATGGCGACGATGCTGGCGACGCTGGCGACGGATGCGGCCATTGCGCAGCCGTTGCTGCAGGAGGCGCTGGCTGCGGCAGTGAGCCACAGCTTCAACCGCATCAGCATTGACGGCGATACGAGTACCAATGACACGGTGCTGGTGCTGGCGAATGGCGCTGCCGGGAACGTGGAGATCACTGAGAAGGGCGCGGACTACGATGCTTTTGTGGAGGCGCTGACGGCGGCTTCGATGGAGCTGGCGAAGCTGATCGTGCGCAATGGCGAAGGGGTGACGAAGTTCGTGACGATCCAGGTCGAGGGTGCGGTCGGCGACGAGGAGGCGCATACGGTTGCCAATTCGATTGCGAAGAGTCCGCTGGTGAAGACGGCGTTCTTCGGGCACGACGCAAACTGGGGTCGGATTCTGTGCGCGGTGGGGTATTCGGGCGCTACGGTTGACCCGACGAAGGCGCACCTGTTCATAGCGGCGGGCCAGCCTGAGGCGGGTAACGCGGAGCTACAGCTGGTGGACGCGGGTACGCCGACGGGGTACGAGGAGGCAGATGCGTCGGCGATCTTTGCGGAGAGCGAGATCAGTGTGCGGGTGTCGCTGGGGCTTGGCGAAGGTACGGCTACGGTGTGGACGTGCGATTTTAGCTATGAATATGTGTCGATCAATGCGGAGTACCGGACGTGACGGCAGTGGTTAGTGGTTTGGCTCCGTTGACATTTTGGGGTTGTGAGAAACAGAACCAATCGATCCGCGAAGGCACGCGAAGGGTCGCGAAGAACACCTTTTTATCCACTAAGGACCACGAAGAACACCTTTTCATCCGCGAAGGCACGCGAAGGATCGCGAATAACACCTTTTTGTCTTCGAAGAGCCATTAAGGATCACGATAAACACTGTCGGGAAACTGGATTTTCTCCTTGCGTGAATGCGCAGGTCAGCCGCACTTTGCTGCCGCAAAACGTGTTCAGACAAATGTCAACGAGCCCTAATGGTTAGTGGGCGGTTGTCAGTGGCCCAGAAATGACGGGGACGGCTAAGGAGAAGGATGATCAAGCCGCCCGGGAACTGTTTGTGGAGAGACAGACCCGGGTGGTTTTTGCGTTCAGACGCCCCAGCGCTGGCGGGCTTTTTCCATGGGGACGGTGTCGCCTTTCATCCAGGCGTAGTGGGCGATGGGGTCTTCGCCGATCCAGCGTTCGTCGACGGGTTCGTCGGCGCGCTGGTAGCGGGTGTCGCAGCTGAGGCGGAAGCGGCCGGTGGTGTTGGAGAGGGAGCCGTGCATGGTGTACATGCCGAAGATGAGGGCGTCGCCCATTTCGAATTCGGCGCTGCGCCACTTGCCGCCGTAGGTGTCGACGAGCTCGACGGGGTCGTTTGAGAACCAGCCGGTGACCTTGTCGCGGTCGACGTCCATCTCGCCGTAGGTCTTCCTGATGCGGTCGAAGCGGTGGGAGCCGGCGAGGATGGCGAGGGGGCCCATGTCGTAGGGCAGGTCGCCGAGGGGGGTCCAGACGGTGAAGACGTTGGTAGTGCCGCGGCCCATGTAGACGATGTCGTAGTGGGCGCCGGTGAAGGCGCCGATGGGGACGACGCGCAGCCACTTGAAGTCGTAGGTGAGGCTGGGGCCGTCGAGGTATTCGGCGAAGAACTGCATCAGCTCGGGGGCTTCGACGACGGCGAGGAATTCGGGCGTGTGGGTTATCGCCTTGCTGCCGCCGTAGAATTTGCCGCGCTTGCCCTCGGCGATGACGCCGTCCATGAGTGGCGCGCCTGGGGCGAGCTGCTCGGCCTGTTGCAGGTTCTCGAGGATTACGCGGCGGGCTGCTTTCACCTTGTTGCGGTCGTGGAGGCCGCGGACGAGCAGGTAGCCTTCGTCGTGCAGACGGCGGCGCAGGGTTGGCATGTCGTGCTTGTCGGCAGTTGAGTCGCGCAGCTCGTCGAGGTAGCGTCCGCCTATTTCAAGGTCGTATTTCCCCATTGTCAGTTTCATAGGTCAGATCCCAGATTGCACAATTTGGATTGCAGTCTATTTGAGACTGCCGGCGGTGAGGCCGGCGATGAAGTAGCGTTGGGCGAACAGGAATACGAGCAGGATGGGCAAGATTGACACGAATGAGGCCGTGAAGATGAGATGGATCGGTGTCGGCCTGCCGGAGACCCCCGAATCCAGGACGGCGAGGAAGAGGGGCAAGGTATATAGCTCCGGTTTGTTAAGGTAGATCAGAGGGCCCATAAAGGCGTTCCAGTGGCCCATGAAGGAGAAGATGGCGAGTGCGGCCATGCCGGGCAGGACGACGGGGGCTACGACGCGCCAAAAGGTGGCGAACGGGCCACAACCGTCGATGCGTGCGGCCTCGATCATTTCATCGGGCACTGTGGTCATGTACTGGCGCATCCAGAAGACGGCGAAGGGCGTGGCCAGGCCGGGAATGATGAGAGGGTACCAGGTGTTAATCCACTTCAGCCAAGCCATGACCAGGTAGTTGGGGACGAGGCCGACACTGTTGGGAATCATCATGGTTGCCAGCATGGAGAGAAAGAGAGGGTTGCGCCCTTTGAAGCGCAGCTTAGCGAAGGCATAGCCGGCAAGGGAGGCGAGGAAGACATTGCCGGCGGTGTTAATGACGGCGATGATCGTGCTGTTCAGGAACGTTCGGACAAGAGAGACGCCGCCGCGAAAATCGATCTCGTCGGAGGGGATGAGGCCGGCGATTTCCAGGTAGTTGTTAAAGGAAGGGCGGGTGGGCCAGAACTGAACAGGGACGATGTAGATATCTTCCAACGGCTTCAAGGAGGAGGAGAGCATCCAATAGAAGGGAAAGATAAAGACCAGTAAGGCGATCAGCAGGAGAAGGTGTGTAAAGATCCTGCCCAATGAGATTGCTGTCGTTGGGGAGATCGGGCCTGTATGGGGGCTTGCTGCGGAGGCTTCGACGCGCTGGCTCATGTGCAACAGTTTTTCCCTGACACCGGTTTACTCGGATGCGGCGCGTTCGGTGGCGAAGATCTGCAAGAACGAAAGGACGATGATGATAACAGCGTTGGCGTAGGCGAGCGCGGAAGCATAGCCGAAATTGAAGCTTTGAAAGGCCTGTCTGTAGATAATCAGACCCATAAGTAGCCCGGCGCGATCGGCGCCGCCGCTGGTACCGACAAGCATGTATGCTTCTTCAAAAATGTTGAACATGCCGATGGTCGACAGGATGGCGGCGAAGGCGATGACACGACGCATCAGCGGCACGGTGATATTAAGGAAGGACTGTAGTCCGTTTGCACCGTCTATGCGGGCGGCTTCATAGAGTTCATAGGGGATGCTTTGGAGGCCGGCCAGCATAATCATCATGTTGTAGCCAACCCAGCGCCAGAGGATCATGATCAGGATAGCGGGTTTAATGAATTCGGGCTTGTTCAAGAATCCCTTATATTCGATATCTAAGACCTGCATGACCGAACCCAGGGGGCTGTAGGTTGAGCCCAGTAGGAAGTCGAAGAGTATGCCTACTACGACGAGCGAGGTGACGACTGGCAGAAAGTAGGCTGTGCGATAGATAACGCGACCGCGAATGGGCCGATTGAGCACGTTTGCAAAGCTCAGGCTAAGAATGACCATGAGAGGAACGACAAGAATACCGAGGATAACCGTATTTGAGAGAGCAATATGGAAGTTTTCGTCGGTGAACAGTCGCGCGTAGTTCTTCAGGCCGATATACTCACTGGATCGCACGCTTTTCCAGTCCTGGAAACTGATCCAGATGGCGAAAAGGATGGGGAATGCGCCGAAGATGCCAAAGAGGATAAAGAAAGGGGAGATGAAGACGTATGGCGCCGCCTTTTCCCAGATGAAATACCGGGATTTTGGAGGTATCGATGCAGGTCCGAGAGTTGAGGGCGTGGAGACCACTCCCATAGTCACATTCCTTTACAGGAGAGTGGACCGGGGGACGCTGCTGCGGAGGAGCCTTCGCAGCAGTTGGCATAGAAGCCAGGGAGAAGGCC
Organism: Caldilineaceae bacterium; assembly: GCA_011523365.1. GTDB lineage: Bacteria > Chloroflexota > Anaerolineae > Caldilineales > Caldilineaceae > Bin5. The sequence goes on along the minus strand of WTGY01000065.1, from coordinate 5,010 downwards.
GGTCGACGCACGCAGAATCAGCAAGTAGGCGTGCGCCGGACCGACTTCGAACAGGTTTTGCGATTAGCCCAAGCCCTGCAGATCCCGAATCTCCTGCGCGGCTGCGGCAAGGGCCTCTTCCGCCCCGACTTCACCGTCCAGGACCTGGCCTTGGGCCAGAACCAGGATATCCCAGGCCTCAGACCAGCCTTCGCCCCAGACGAAAGGCTGGACGGCGGAATTAACCTCGGCGTACATCGTGAGGGCAACCTGGCCGCCGTAAAACTCGACCGGCTCGTTCATAATGGGCCAGTCGAGCGCTTCGTGGAGTACAGGGAAGAGGGCTCCGGACGTCCAAAGGACCTCCTGTCCCTCCTGAGACAGTTGGGAATACTCAAGGAAAGTAAAGGCTTCGAGCTTGTGCTTGCTGGTTTCAAGGATGCAGAGCTGGGAGCCTCCCCAGGTGAAGGCGCGACTGCCGCCCTCCATCCAGGCGGGTAGTTGGGTCACGCCCCAGAGCCCAACCGTTTCTGGCGCGTTGCCTTCGATAATGCCGGCCAGCCAGATTGCGCCCGGGAAAACGGCGGAGGAGCCGTCCTTATAGGAAGCCAGTCCGATGTCCCAGGAGAAGTCCTGAAATACCGCGCTGGAATCCCACAGTGTTTTGAGAAAGGCGAGCGATTCGACGGCATCGGACTGGTCGACAATTACATTCTGGAGTTGAAGATCATATATGCCTCCGCCCCGCTGCCACGTCCAACTCAGCCATGGGAAGTAATTGTCCTTGGTAATGCCCCAGAGTCGATGCTCGCCGTCAGATGCCGCAGACAACTCTTCACCCGCGGCCATCCAGTCGTCATTGCTGCTGATAGCGCTCGGATCGATGCCAAACTGCTCGGTGATGTCGCGGCGGTAGTAGAGAAGGCAAGGCGACCCATCCCAAGGAACACCGTAATTCTTGCCGTCATGGACGCCATGGTTGAGCTTGTAAGGGACGATTCTGTCCTCGTGGGGGGCCATGAGGTCGGTGAGGTCGGCCATGCCTCCGGTTGCGGCCCAAAGGGGAAGGTTGTAATCCTGGCTGCCGACGATGTCGGTCAGCTCGGAGCCGGAGACCATGGCGGTCATGACCTTCTCATTGTACCCCGTGCCTGAGTCGATGAATTCGACCTGGATATCGGGGTGAAGATCGTTGAAGGCGGGCAAAAGGTCGCGGAAGGGATGGTTCCACCAGGAGATCAGGGTGACGTTGACGGGCTCCTGGGCGGGTGCTGCTGCGGATTCGGAAGCGGAGTCGCCTCCGGCGGGGGCTACGGGGGCGGCGCAGGCGGCGAGTGCGAGGCCGGCGGTGCCCAGGCCGGCGGTACGCAGGAGATCGCGGCGAGTCACTTTTTGTTGCATTGACATTCTTGCTGCTCCTATTGGGCTGAAAGTGGAAAGTGATAGTGCGGTAAGGAAACGAGAAGGTTCAGCTTTGTCGAAGCAAGAATCTGCAGTAGTGAAGGCTGGGGACAATTGTAGTGTAGGCGTTCAAGAGTTGTCAAGGTAGTGAAAATTAGCGGGTGCATCCCAGTATTGGGGTGGGATCAGTCTGGCAGGGAATCGATGCCAGCGGTGGCGGAAACCGTTTAGGTGCTCTTGGAGAAAAGCAGGGCAGGCAGAAGGGCGGGGAGAGAGTGCCGCAGTGTTGTCTGCGGGGGACAGGCGGGACGTGGTGGGGCTGGACACTTTCGATTGGGGACCTGTTACAGATATCGGCACTCGGTCGATGAGGGATGGTATAGGGGGGGCGTTGCGGGGGCGGAGCCCCCGCACAAGGGAGGGCCGACTAGGCCCGACCGCCCGGAACTGCAGTTTTTAGTAGTCAGTTTTTAGTTTTTAGTGAAGGCGGCGACCGATGGCATACATGTGTGAAGAGGAGATAGAGAACTTCGCTTGACGCGTTCAGGGTAGCGAAGGGACTGTGGCTAAGTAATCGCTCGCGGGTCAGGAATCGTAGAAGAGGACGGGCTGGGCCTGTTTGATGATGCCGAGCCTGGAGGCGGATGTATAGAACCTCTGGAGGCTGGCGAAGCAGTCGACGTCGAAGCGGTATTGGATGTTTTTGTGCAGATAGGCGCGGCCGGTGGCGGCGCGGGTCTCGTTGTGTGGATAGTGGGCGCAGGCGATGTCGTCGAGAGCGGTGACGCCGGCCCGGCGAGAGTCGCGCACGGCCTGCAAGTGGGCAGGGGTGAGGGCATCGGGCCGGCCGGTCCAGAATGCGAAAACGAATGGGAGGCGGGTCATGCCTCGCCATTCTTCGCACAGGTCATGTTTGCGCAGGCCCATGCCTACGTGGTCGACGAAGAGGGCGCGGTCGCCGATGAGGAGGGCGGCGTCGCAACGTTGGAGCATGGCGGGCAAGTTTGGCTCCATGGTCACGAATTCCGGCTCGATGTCGAACCACTCGGCGCAAAGGATACGCATGAGGGCGGCGGATGTCCGGGAGCTGGAGTCGAGGGCGACGGACCTGGCTCTTGTCAGCGGCTTGCGGGAGAAGGCGGCGACTGAGGCGACTGGTCCAATCGATGTGACAGCGGCTCCGGGCACTACGCGGTACGCAGGCACGTACTCGATGGATGAGACGAGCGCGAGGTCAACTTCTCCATTGTGCAGCCAGGCGGAGACTGTGGAGGGCACTGCGTACTTGAGTGAGAAGAGGTCGGGGCGTTTGCCGAGGCCGTGCCAGAGAGGGCGGGCGTTGAGGTAGTTTACGCAGCCGACGCGAACGGGTTTCGTGCCGGCCTGGGGGGAGCATGCAGGGATATGGCGGCGTTGCCAGTTTAGCATGATTAAGACGTCCTTGTCTTAACGGGCCCCAAGGGGCTATGGAGTTTTAGGTTTGCAACCTACGGAAGACGAGATTGCGGCGAGCGTAGTGTCCAGTCATTGGACCTACCGGGCCTATGATACATCAGGCCAAGCGGAAGTCCAAGGCGCAGTTTTTTCGTATGCGGCGGCGGCCTGGAGGACAAGGGTGTCGGCGTGGTAGCGGCCCACGATCTGGAGGGCGACAGGCAGGCCATCTGAGGCGAAGCCGCAGGGAACGCTGGCGGCGGGCTGGCCGGTGAGATTGAAGGGGTAGGTGAAGGGCAGGCGGTCAAAGATGGACGGGGTGGGGGCGCCGTCGATTTCGGCCGGCCAGTCGTCTACTGCCCAGGCTGTGAGGGGCATCTGCGGCGTGAGCAGAAGATCGTAATTTTCGAAGAACTCGCGGGCCTGGTGGTAGAAGACCGTGCGGGACATTTCGGCGCGGCCCAGTTCCTCGGCGGAGTAGTGGCGGCCCTGCCGGATCATTTCGACGAGGCTCGGTTCGAAGGCGTGTGGATTCTCGTCGTAGGCCTGGCCGAGCCGGGCGGCCATGGATGCGAACCAGCAGACTTCGGCGCCGGGGCGGGGGTTGTCCCAACCGGGATCGACGGCCTCCACGTTGCAGCCGAGGTCGGAGAAGCGTTGGGCGGCTTCGCCAGCGAGGCGGCGCACGTCGGGGGCGACGGCGGCGTAGCCGAAGTCTTCGCTCCAGGCGACGCGCAGGCCCTGCAGCGCGGGCAGGGGGTCGGTGACGGCGGCGAGGTAGTCGTCCGGGCGGTTGGCGATGGCGGTGGGATCGCGGGGGTCGGGGCCGGCAATGGCCTGGGTGAAGAGGGCGGCGTCGGCGACGGTGCGGGAGATGGGACCGTTGTGGGAGCGGGCGGACCAGATGTCGAGGTTTGGCCAGTAGGGCAGGCGGCCGAATGAGGGCTTATGGCCGAAAACGCCGCAGAGTGCGGCGGGGATGCGGATTGAGCCGGCGCCGTCGGAGCCATGGGCAAGGGGGCAGAGGCCGGCGGCGACGGCCGCGGCGGCGCCGCCGCTGGAGCCGCCGGGCGTGCGGTCGGTGTTCCAGGGATTGCGGCCCGGTTCGCCGAGCAGGTTGTCGCACATGTCCTTGTGGCCGAGGTGGGGCGTGTTGGTCTTGCCGATGATGATGCCGCCGGCAGCCCTGACGCGACCGGTTATGATGCCGTCGAAGCCGGCGATCTGGTCCTTCTGGAGGATGGTGCCGCTGGTGTGGCGCAGGCCGGCGCTGGGTTCGAGGTCTTTGATGGGGACGGGGAGGCCGTGAAGGGGGCCGAGTTCGTCGCCTTGCATGACGCTGGATTCGGCGGCGCGGGCGGCGTCGAGGGCGAGGTCGGCGTCAACGGAGAGGAAGGCGTTTATGGCGGGGTTGACTTCCTCGATGCGGGCGAGGAAGGCTTCGGTCAGCTCGACGGGTGAGAGCTGTTTGGCGCGGATGGCGGCGGTGAGTTCGGTTGCTGGTGTGCGGAAGAGTTCGGGAGGGGTCACTTTGGGGCTCCTTTCGGGAGCGGATGCTTCATTTTCGCTTACATTCAGAAGATATCGCCGACAGTGCAGCTAAAGCCGGGCAAGACCTGGCCGCCGTCAAGCGTGTCGTCTGCGTAGAGCCTGATCAGGGGTTGGTTGGGTTGGTGTACGTCGAGAGTGCGTGCTTCGGGATCGACAGTCCAGACGAGGGGAACACCGAAGCTGATCCACATGCGGGCTTTGTCGAAGAGCTGTCGAGGGCTGTCGCTTGGGGAGGCAATTTCGACGGCCAAGTCAGGTGGGCCGTCGAAGAATCCGGGGACATCCTGGTCGAGTGGCATTCTTCTGGCGGAGATGAAGGCGACGTCGGGTTCGCGCACGGTGTCGGGTTCTTTTTCGAGCAGAAAGCCTGCGTCGGAGGCAACGATTGTCCCCATTCGATGAGATTTGACAAATGCACCCAATAGAATTGTCAGATTGGCCACGGTCTTGCCGTGTCTTATTCCCGCTGGCATCGTCTCGAAAAGCACTCCTCTAAGCAGTTCGCCGCGAACGCCCTGGCTGCTAAGGTGGTGCAGGTCGTCGGCGGTGAGCAGTTTTTCGGTTGTTACAGTCATGGCGGGACCCCCGTCACAGTTGAGGTGAGGGCATTATACTACAGGTGATTATGTGGGGAGACTATGGGGA
>WTGY01000179.1 GCA_011523365.1 Caldilineaceae bacterium | reverse complement strand
CAGGAGTGGAGATGGTCATGCCCGGCGACAATGTGACGATGGACGTCGAGTTGATTTCGCCCGTTGCCATCGAGACCGGCGGCCGTTTTGCCATCCGCGAGGGCGGCCGCACCGTCGCCGCAGGCGCGATTACCGAGATCATCGAATAGAGTAGAGAGATGTGTGGCGAGTGCAACGGCTCGCCACACTTTTTGTTCCTGGGCCACGACAAGAGAGAAGACTACATGGCAAAGCAGAAGATCCGTATCAAGCTCAAGGCATACGATCACCGCGTCCTGGATGCGTCGGCACAGCAGATCGTCACTGCAGCCGAGCAGACGGGCGCCCAGGTGGTAGGGCCTGTGCCTCTGCCGACGAGGATCGAGAAGTTCACGGTGATGCGGTCGCCGTTCATCGACAAGGACAGTCGTGAGCAGTTTGAGATTCGCACTCACAAGCGTTTGATCGACGTGGTGGACCCAGGCAACAAGACGATTGAGAATCTCACGCGTCTGAATTTGCCGGCCGGTGTCGATATCGAGATAAAGCTATAGGGCTCGCATTACGGCCGTTGGTGGGTAGGTGCGTGCGGATTGGTTCTGCGGCGGCCGGTCAGGGATGGGCCCGGTTGGGCGATTTGACGGTCGGTCGGATTCTGGTTGATCGCGCTGTCAGTGCTGGAGGAGCAAGTGAAGGGGATAATAGGCCGCAAGATAGGGATGACGCAGCTATTTGATGACAGCGGCGCGGTTGTGCCGGTCACGGTGATCGAAGCTGGTCCCTGTTATGTGACGCAGGTGAAGGCCGAAGATACGGACGGATATAACGCAGTCCAGGTTGGCTTTGAAGAGGTGGCGGAGCGCAAGCTGACGAAGGGCCAGCTCGGTCATCTGAAGAAGGCCAATGTGCCTAAGCTGCGATTTGTGCGTGAGTTGCGATTGCCGAGCGACCCGGGGCATGCGCTGGGGGATGTGATCAAGGCGGATGTCTTTGCCGAGGGCGAGCTGGTGGACGTCACGGGCACGTCGAAGGGGAAGGGATTTGCCGGCGGCGTCAAGCGGCACGGATTCCGAGGCGGGCCGAAGACGCACGGGCAGTCGGACCGACACCGTGCGCCGGGCGCGCGGGGCGCCGGCTCGACACCGGGCCACACGTTTCCGGGGATGAAGGGCCCGGGGCAGATGGGTAACGAACGCGTTACCGTGCAGAATCTGAAGGTCGCTCTTGTCGATGCGGAGCGCAATCTGCTCGCGGTACAGGGAGCGGTACCGGGCCCGAACAAGGGTTTGGTCATCGTGCGTACGGCGGTAAAGGCGTAAGACGGGGCGGCCGGTTCGATAATTTGGGAATCGGCAGCTACTGGTACGGAGGCGAAACGGTGGAAGTACCAATTCGAAATATGGCCGGTGAAGAGACCGGCCAGATGCAGTTGGAGGATACGGTATTTGCCGCTCCGGTCAATCGGGGGCTGATGCACCAGGCATTGGTGAGGCAGCTGGCGAACGCGCGCACGGGTACGCACAAGACGAAGTCGCGCAGCGAGGTTCGCGGGGGCGGGCGCAAGCCGTGGCGTCAGAAGGGCACCGGGCGGGCGCGGCACGGCTCGATCCGGTCTCCGATTTGGGTAGGGGGCGGGACGGCTTTTGGCCCCACGCCGCGCAAGTACACGAAGAAGATGCCCAAGAAGATGCGCAGGGCTGCTTTGCGGGGTGCGCTGAGCGTCAAGGCAGGGGCGGACCAGATCGTGGTGCTGGAGGCGTTGACGATGGATGCACCGAAGACCAAGGCCTTCATGCAGACGCTGGCTAACCTGGGTCTGGACAGCAGTAGCGTACTTGTCATATTGCCGGAGCGGGACCTGGCTGTCGAGAAGTCGATCAGCAACTTGCCGCAGGCGAAATCGTTGCTCAGCAGTAATCTGAACATTCAGGATCTGCTCAGCCATGACAGGCTACTGATGCCGCAGGCCTCGGTCGAATTTATTCACGACTGGCTTGCCTGACCGCTGCCATTTGCGGAGACAAGGACAGTTGGCAGCAGCAGGGAGAATGGGTCAGCGTCCGATACGAGGAGAACCCGATGCACGTATATGAAGTGATAAAGCGCCCCGTCATTACGGAAAAGTCGTACGATGCGGCCGACTTCAACAATCAGTACACGTTTGAAGTCGACACGCGAGCCAATAAGCACCAGATTCGCGATGCAGTAGAGACCGCCTTCAGGGTGAGTGTGGAGGAGGTGCGGGTCATGATGATGCCGGCCAAGACGGGGATGCGCGGGCGGCGCAAAGTGGTGCGGAAGTCGCCTTGGAAAAAGGCGGTTGTTACATTGAGTGAAGGTGACAGCATTCAGTTCTTTGAAGGTGTGTAGCGGTCAGGAACTGGCGGGAGGAGGGGGAGCGGTTCAGTCCCATCTTTCTCTTCGCGAACGGAGATAGATTTTTATGCCTGTAAAGATATACCGTCCCACGTCGCCGGGACGACGGGACATGAGTGTCTCGACATTCGAAACGATTACGCGCACGAAGCCCGAGCGTTCGTTGACGGTTTCTCTGAACAAGAAGGGCGGGCGCAACAACCAGGGGCGGATCACAGTCCGTCACCGCGGCGGGGGACACAAGCGGCGTTACCGCATCATTGACTTCAGGCGGGAAAGGTGGGGGGCTCCGGCGCGGGTCACGTCGATTGAGTACGACCCGAACCGCAGTGCACGCATTGCGCTGCTCAGCTATGAGGACGGCGAGAAGCGGTACATTGTCGCGCCTTTAGGTGTTCAGGTTGGGGACGTTCTGGAGTCGGGCCCGAACGCTGACATTCGGCCCGGTAATGCGCTGCCGATTCGCAACATCCCGCCGGGCACGCAGATTCACAATATTGAGTTGTATCCTGGGCGGGGCGCGCAACTGGTGCGGAGCGCGGGGGTTTCTGCGCAGCTGGTGGCCAAAGAGGGGCCGCGTGCGCAGGTGCGACTTCCCAGCGGCGAGGTCCGCTACATAGAGATGGACTGCCTGGCCACGGTTGGCCAGGTGTCGAACCCGGATCACAGCAATATTTCGTTGGGTAAAGCCGGGCGGCGGCGCTGGATGGGAATCCGGCCGTCGGTGCGCGGTGTAGCGATGGACCCTGCGTCGCATCCTCACGGCGGCGGCGAGGGGCGGTCGCCGATTGGTATGCCGGGCCCGAAGACGCCTTGGGGACAGCCGGCGTTGGGTAAGCGGACGCGGCGCAACAAGAGAACGGGGAAATATATAGTGCGGCGCGGTGGTAAGCGTCGATAGCGTGTCAGTTGCAGTTGTGGAGGAGATTCGATGGGACGTAGCCTGAAGAAGGGACCGTATGTGGAGCCGCGGCTACTGAAGAAGATCGAAGACATGAACCGGGCGGGTGAACGGAAGGTGCTCAAGACATGGTCGCGGTCTTCGACGATATTTCCGCAGTTTGTCGGGCATACGCTGGCGATTCACGACGGCCGCCGTCATGTACCGATCTATATCACGGAAAACATGGTGGGGCACAAGCTGGGCGAGTTTGCGCCGACCCGATTCTTTCGCGGACATATCAGGTCGGAGAGAAGCACACGCCGTGTGTAGTTTAGCGGTTTAGGGTTGAAAGCGGTTTTTTTCCTCCATCCGGGAGACTGGGGAGCGCGTACGATGGAAGTTCGAGCAGTTAACAAGTATACGGGGATCAGCCCGCAGAAGGCGCGCCTGGTCCTGGATGAGATGCGGGGGCGGCAGGCGGAGGAGGCTTTGACGCTGCTGCAGTTCATGCCCCAGCAGGCGGCCAAGGAGGTTGCGAAGACGCTGAAGAGCGCGATCGCGAACGGTGTCGAGAATTTCGGTTTGGAGGCTGATGAGCTATACATCAGCCAGATCTATGCCGATCAGGCGCCGAACCGGCGGTGGCGGCGATTTGGCGCGCGCGGCCGATTCAAGCCATGGATTCGACGCTCCTCGCACATTACGGTTGTGCTGGAAGAGCGTTTGGACGAGGCATAGCGGACGAACAGCGGCGGCTGGTGGTTTATTGACCACTTGCTCTGCACAAGGAGGCCCAATGGGACGCAAAGTACATCCGACCGGTTTTCGCCTGGGGATCATCAAGGAACACAAGAGCCGCTGGTACGCAACGGGCCCTGAATACGTGGATCAGTTGGGCGAGGATCGAGAGATCAGAGCCATGATTCATCGTGACGCCCCGCGTGCAGGCATCAGCTTCATCGAGATCGAACGCCAGCCCAACCAGGTCCACGTAATCATCAACACGGCCAAGCCCGGGATTATCATTGGGCGTAAGGGCGCAAATGTGAACGTGTTGCGGGTGAATCTGCAGGAGTTGACGAACAAGAAGGTCAAGATCGACGTACGCGAGATAGATAAGCCGGAGACGGATGCCCAGCTGGTTTCCGAGAATGTGGCCGAGCAGTTGGAGCGCCGCATCAGCTGGAAGCGGGCGATGAAGCAGGCGGCGGGACGGGCAATGCGGACCGGCGCGGAAGGCGTCATGATCCAGGTGGCGGGGCGTTTGGGCGGCAGCGAGATGGGCCGGGTCGACACGATCCGGGACGGGCAGGTTCCGCGGCACACATTGCGTGCCGAGATCGACTATGGAACGGCCGAAGCGAACACGACTTACGGCGTGATAGGCGTGAAGACGTGGGTCTATCACGGTGAAGTGCTGCCTGGTGAAGAGTACCATGCCCGCTATGCGGAGATGGCGCTGACCGAGTAGCGGCTTCTGCCCGGCATGGGCGGGGCTGGACAAATCGAAGCGGGATGGAGAGCAGAAAATGTTGATGCCGAAGCGAGTAAAATATCGCAAGATGCACCGCGGTCGGATGCGGGGAACGGCAACGCGGGGCAACAAGATTGATTTTGGCACGTTCGGGCTGCAGGCGACTGAGCCGTCCTGGGTAACGAGCCGGCAGATTGAGGCGGCCCGCCGGGCGATTGTCCGTTATGTACGGCGCGGCGGCAAGTTGTGGATTCGTATTTTTCCGGACAAGCCGGTAACGGAACGGGCAGCCGAGACGCGGATGGGATCGGGCAAGGGCAATGTCGATCACTGGGTGGCGGTGGTAAAGCCGGGACGCATGGTATTTGAGATTGCCGGTGTAGACGAGACGCAGGCGCGAGAGGCCTTCCGACTGGCTGCGCATAAGTTGCCGATGGGTACACAGTTCGTCGCCCGAGAGGACCTTTGACGAGAAGGCGAGGAGGAAAGCGACATGAAAGCACATGAACTGCGCCCGCTCACAGAGAGTGAACTTTACAGCCGGTTGGACGAGGGATACCAGGAGCTGTTTAACCTGCGCTTTCAGAAGGCGACGGGGCAGATGACCAATACGGCACGCAAGGGACAGGTCCGCAAGGACATTGCGCGGATCAAGACGATATTGCGTGAGCGGGAGTTAATGGCCGAAGAGGACGAGGAGTAAGGGGAAATGCGCGAGCGAAGACGCGAGTTGGTTGGCGTGGTCACCAGCGACAAGATGGACAAGACAGTGGTCGTGGAAGTAGAGCGGGCCGCGCGTCATGCCCTATACGGCAAGGTTGTGAAGTCACATAAGAAGTACAAGGCGCACGATCAGGACAATGCTTGCCAAATCGGAGATACGGTCCAGATTCGTGAATGCCGGCCGATCAGCAAGCACAAGAAGTTTTATGTCTCGAAGATTCTAGACCGTGCGGCTGTTGTTTAATTCGAGGCGCGCCGGCAAGAGAAGAGGTATTGAGCCATGATTCAACAAGAGAGTCGCCTACGGGTTGCGGACAATACGGGGGCGAAAGAGTTACTTACTATTCGAGTCCGAGGGGGCAGTACGCGGCGTTACGGTGGCATTGGTGATGTGATCGTGGCGACTGTGAAGTCGTCGAGTCCGACGGCGTCGGTGAGGAAGGGAGAGATTGTGCGGGCGGTTATCGTGCGCACTCGACGGCCGGTGCGGCGTAAGGACGGGAGCTATATTCGATTCGACGAGAATGCCGCCGTACTGATAGATGACAACAGGAATCCACGCGGTACCCGGATTTTTGGCCCGGTTGCGCGGGAGTTGCGGGACCACGGGTATATGAAGATCGTATCCCTGGCTCCGGAGGTACTCTGAGGCGTACAGATGGTCAGGCTTCAGACAGGGCGGGCCGGCGGACGGTTCTGTTCAGGATTTGAGGAGAAGAGGGGATGGGCGTAAAGATCAGGAAGGGTGACCTCGTTGAGGTGATCGCCGGCAATGACAAGGGGCACCGCGGTGATGTCCAGAGCGTAATACGCAAGAAGGACAAGAAGGGCCGGCTGGATCCCAACCGCGTGTACGTTGTGGTGGCGGGCGCGAACTTTGTAACGAAGCATCAGCGCCGCAGCCCGACGGTGCGCACGCAGACGGGACGCATCGAGTTGGAGGCTCCGATACACATCAGCAACGTGGCGCTGGTGGGGACGGACAACGAGGTGACACGCGCCGGCTACCGATTTGAAGGCGAGGACAAGATCCGAGTCGACAGGCGCACGGGAGAGTCGCTGCCAACCGGGAGTGAAAGTTAGTTCAAGGGTCAGAATGACGGCCTGATGCCGACATGGGCGGCAGTTGCGGGCGAGGAGTGAAATGCGATGAGTGAAGCGAACGGGACGCAGAAGCCCCGGTTGAAGGAACGATTTGATAGCGAGATTGCGCCGGCGCTGATGACGGAATTCGGCTATACGAATATCATGCAGGTGCCGAGGGTTGACAAGATCAGCGTGAACATCGGCATGGGAGAGGCGATCACGGATGGCAAAACGATTGAGCGCGCCAGCCAGGATCTAACGACGATAACGGGTCAAAGGCCGATCGTGACGCGGGCTCGCAAGTCGATTGCCACTTTCAAGCTGCGGGCCGGGATGCCGATCGGCGTAAAGGTGACGCTGCGCGGCCGCCGGATGTGGGATTTTCTGGACAGGCTGATCAGCATTGCGTTGCCGGCGCAGCGGGATTTTCGCGGCATTTCGCCGGACTCTTTCGACGGGCGCGGCAACTACAGCCTGGGCTTGCGTGAACAGTTGGTCTTTCCGGAGATCGACTACGACGAGATCGACAAGGTTCGAGGGATGGAAGTTACGATCGTTACGACGGCTGGATCCGATGAGGAAGGCCGGCGGCTCCTGGCGATGATGGATATGCCGTTCCAAAGGCGATAGTGACAGTAACTACCAAGAGACGATAGCTACGAAGATGAAGGAGAGAGCTGTCTGTGGCTAAGAAAAGTATCGTTCTGCGGGAGTCCAAGCGGAAGTATGAAGTGCGGGTGCGAAACCGTTGTTCAAAGTGTGGCCGCCCGCGGGCGTACATGCGCCGATTCGGCCTTTGCCGCATCTGTTTTCGTCGAGAAGCGCTAGAGGGCCATTTGCCGGGCGTAGTCAAGTCCAGCTGGTAGAAGGACCAAAATCGGGCGCACCGGCTGCCGAAATTGCCGGCACGGGTTGCGCTGCAAGATAGAAGAGGAAGCACTGGTTATGATGACCGATCCAATCGCGGACTTTCTGACGCGAGTCCGCAACTCGTCAAACTCCAGGCATCGTCGTGCGGTGATGCCCAGTTCCAAGGTAAAGGTCGCGATTGCCAAGATTCTGGCGGAGGAAGGCTTCATCAGCGGTTATTCGGTGACGGGCGACAAGGCGCGACCGAATCTGATCGTTGGGATGAAGTATTCCGATAAGGGGCAACCGGTCATTTCCGGGATAGAGCGGGTGAGCCGCCCGGGGCGGCGGACGTACATGGGTTATCGAAATATCCCGCTTGTACGCAGCGGCCTGGGGATCAACATTGTTTCTACGCCCAAGGGTGTCATGAGTGGAAGGCAAGCGCGCCGCGAACGGGTTGGCGGCGAGGTTTTGTGTAACGTTTGGTAATGTTGGGAGGATAAGATGTCACGAATCGGGAAGATGCCCGTTCCTGTGCCTGACAGCGTGACGGTAGATATAGTGCCAGGCAACGTGGTCACGGTGAAGGGGCCAAAAGGGGAACTCAGCGAGAAATTCAACCGGGACATGAGGATTTCGAGAGAGAATGGCGAGATCGTCGTGACCCGACCCACCGATCAACGCCATCATCGCGCCTTGCACGGCCTGACGAGATCGTTGCTGAACAATATGGTGGTGGGCGTGACCGACGGTTTCAAGAGGACCCTGGAAATACACGGTGTTGGCTACCGAGCCCAGCAGGAGGGCAAGAACCTGCTTTTGCAGGTGGGGAAGAGTCATGCAGTAGAATATGCGCCTCCCAGCCCGGATGTGGAGTTTGAAGTATCGCGAGATGGGCGGACGGTGACGATTTCAGGTATCAACAAGCAAAAGATAGGCGAACTGGCTGCAAAGATTCGCAAGGAGCGCCCGCCGGAGCCATACAAGGGCAAGGGAATCCGATATCAGGGTGAATACGTGCGTTCCAAGGCAGGCAAGGCTGGGGCCGCGGCAGTATAGCCGAGCAGGGATGGAGAATTATGGCGAAAGCTACACGGACGGAGGCGCGAAAGCGCAGGCATAAGCGTGTACGGCGCAAGGTTTCAGGGACGGCGGCGCGACCGCGGTTGAATGTATATCGCAGCTCGAAAAACGTCAATGTACAGTTGATCGACGACCAGGCCGGCCATACCCTGGTTTCCGCTTCGACCTTGGAAGCGGACCTGAAGGAGGTTTTGGCCGAAAAGCTGAAGGTTGAGCAGGCAAAAGAGATCGGCAAAATTGTCGCGGAGCGCGCCAAGGCGGCCGGTATTGAGCAGGTGGTCTTCGATCGCGGCGGGTACCGCTATCACGGCCGCGTGAAGGCGGTGGCCGATGGCAGTCGAGAGGGTGGTCTCGTTTTCTAAACAGAGCAAGGAGAGAAGGATATGGGACGTCGAGACCGTCGACGGGACCGCGAGCAGGAAGAAGAGAAGGATGAACTTGATGAGAAGGTCGTTCACATCGCGCGCACGGCGAAGGTGGTGAAGGGCGGACGCAGATTCGCTTTTCGCGCCGTGGTGGTGGTCGGGGACAACAACGGGCGTGTTGGCGTAGGCGTAGGCAAGGCGCGCGAGGTTCCGGATGCGATTCGCAAGGCGAGCGAAACGGCGCGCAAGACGATGGTCGAGGTGAATCTGCTGGGCACGACGATTCCTCATGCCAGCCAGGCCCGGTTTGGCGCGGGCGAAGTTCTGCTGCGGCCGGCGAGCCCCGGGACCGGTGTAATAGCCGGTGGGGGTGTACGCGCTGTGGTCGAGGCTGCGGGCGTGAAGGATATATTGTCCAAGTCATTGGGGAGCGACAATATTCTGAATGTGGTGCAGGCCACCTTTGCGTCGCTGAGGCAGTTGCAGGATTACAGAGTCGAGGCGCAGCGACGGGGCGTGGATCCTGAGCAGCTGCGGCCCTTCTGGTATCAGGAAGATTAGAGCGATGGAAAAGACAATTACCGTTAAGCTGGTCAAGAGCCCGATCGGTTACAGCAAGCGCCAGAAAGCGACTGTTCAGGCTCTGGGGCTGCGGAAGATGAATCAGACGGTCGAGAAGACAGACAGTCCTACGGTCCGTGGGATGATCGCCAAGGTCTCTCATCTTGTTGAGGTGGTTGAGGAAGCGGAGGCGTAGGCGGACAGAACGGGCAATCCGGCGCTTTACCGGGTTGTAGCGGTCTTTTCCAAGTGGCTGGAGTAAGCGAGATATGAAACTGCACGATTTGCGTCCCGACGAGGGCGCCAGGAGAAACCGAAAACGGGTTGGCCGCGGCACCGGATCGGGACGTGGCAAGACGGCGGGGCGCGGTACAAAGGGCCAGAATGCCCGCGCCGGAAACAAGGGTCTGCGCGGCTTTGAAGGCGGTCAGTTCAGCTTTCTGCGCCGGCTGCCGAGGATGCGCGGTTTCAACAACCGCTTCAAGGTAACCTACACGCCGGTGAATCTGGACAGGATGGGCGAACGCTTTGAAGCCGAGGCACAGGTGACACCTGCGGCGCTCTTCGACACGGGGCTACTGGGCGACAGTAAGGAGCCTGTGGTCGTGCTGGCGCGGGGAGAGATCAGTAAGCCGCTCCATCTGCAGGTACATCGCATCAGCAAGAGTGCGAGGGAGAAGGTAGAGGCCGCGGGCGGTACGGTCGACATTCTGCCTTTCGAAGTCAACAGGAATCTGCCGCGGTCTTAACTGTAGAGTGTTCGGGTTGGCGGCCAGACAGGTTGCCGGACGCGGACGAATCTCTGCCGGAGAATCTTTATGCTCGACGCCGTACGCAATGCCTTTCGTTTGCCGGACCTGCGTCAGAAGCTGCTCTATACGTTTGTGATTCTGGTTGCCTACCGGCTCGCGGCGCATATTCCTCTGCCGGGCGTCAATCGAGAGGTGCTGGACCAGATATTTCGTTCGACGGACCAGAACATCCTTCTGAGTCTGTTGAACTTTTTCAGCGGCGGCGCGCTGGCCCAATTCAGCGTGATGGCGATGGGTGTCTATCCCTACATCACCGCCACGATTATCATGCAGCTGTTGACGCCGATCGTGCCCCAGTTGGAGGAGCTGAGCCGGGAGGGTGAACAGGGGCGACAGCAGCTGAACCGGTACACGCACTATATGACTGTTCCGCTGGCGCTATTGCAGGCTTTCGGTCAGGCGACGCTGCTCAGCCGTCCTGTGGGCGGCGCGGCGACGGGTGCGGTTCTCGAGAATTGGGGATTCACGGGCGACGCGCTGCTTCCGTCGCTGACGATTCTGATCAGCTTGACGGCGGGGACGATGCTGGCGATGTGGATGGGCGAGCTGCTTACGGAGCAGGGCATCGGCAACGGCGTTTCGTTGATCATATTTGCCGGAATCGTGGCGGCGGCGCCAAGCCAGGTGCGTTTGCTGACGCAGCAAGGCATCACGCAGCTGTTAATTTTCAGTGTCATTACGGTACTGACAGTGGCCCTGATTGTGTGGGTGCAGGAGGGCCAGCGGCGCATACCGGTACAGTACGGTAAACGGGTGCGCACGATGCGGGGCAACCGGCTGATGATGGTCGGCGGACAGAGTACCTACGTGCCGATGCGGGTAAATACGGCCGGGATGATTCCGCTGATTTTCGCCCAGAGTCTGCTCATTCTGCCGAATACGATGGCATCCTACTTCATTCTGCGCAATGACTGGATCGGCTCGATAGCGAATTTCTTTTTCACCTCGTTCAGTCCGCAGAACTTTCTGTACTGGCTGTTCTACTTCATGCTGACGGTGGCGTTCACGTACTTCTATACCGATATCATGTTCCGGCAACAGAATCTCCCCGACACGTTACAGAAGCAGGGGGGATTTATTCCAGGCATCCGGCCCGGTCCGCGGACTGAACAGTATCTGAACGGTGTGTTGGGGCGTATTACGCTGGTTGGGGCGCTATTTCTCGGCCTGGTTGCGGTACTGCCCTTTCTTGCCGGTGTTGTTTTCGGAGGAGGGGTTGGCAGTTTCAATACACTGATCATCAGCAGCACGGGTCTCCTGATCGTGGTTGGTGTTGTGCTGGACACGATGAAACAGATCGAGGCTCAGCTGATGATGCGCAACTACGAGGGCTTTATCCGCTAGCCCGACCTTTTCTTTGTATCGCAGAGCGAGGAAAACGTGCCTATGAGCGACCGTATCTATCTGGTGTTGTTGGGAGCGCCTGGGGCCGGCAAGGGCACACAGGCCCAGTTGCTGGAGGAAGAGCTGGGAATCCCGCAGGTTTCGACGGGAGAGATCTTCCGGTACAACTTGAAGAACCAGACGGAGCTCGGGCAGCTGGCACAGAGCTATTACGATAAGGGTGAATTGGTCCCCGACGAGGTGACGATTCGGATGGTGGAGGCGCGTTTGGCCGAGGAGGATGCCGCACAGGGTGCGATTCTGGACGGCTTTCCGCGCAATCTCACTCAGGCTGAGGCGCTGGACGAGATGACGGCTGCGTACGGGGGCATCGATGTCGTGCCCATGTTCCAGCTGGAAGACGACGTCGTGACCTTGCGCATCACGGGGAGGCGGGTCTGCCGCAATTGCGACAGGGTATACCACCTGACGTTCAACCCACCGCGCGGCGAGAAGTGCGACAGTTGCGGCGGAGAGCTGTACCAGCGAAACGACGATAAGCCGGAGACGGTGCAGAACCGGCTGTATGTGTACTACAAGCAGACGTCTCCACTGATTGGATACTATTTCGCGAAGGGCTTGCTGGAGGAGGTCGACGGCGCGAGGTCGATCGAGGCGATGCAGGAGCAGCTGCTGGAGCGGTTGGCGTCCAGGAATATCAAGGCGGCGAAAAGCGCTGTGTCGGCCTGACGATTACGGGGCCTGGAAGCCGCTGGCGGCAAGTACGAGATGAACGGCGAGAGTATGATGACCCGACTCAGACGCAGACTGCACCGAAATGGGCGTCCGCGTCTCAAGGCCAGGCAGGAGCAGGAACGTCCTGCGCCGATTTTCAAGAGTCCGCGTGAGATTCAGATCATGCGGGAGGCGGGGCGGATCGTTGCGCGAGTGCATCAGGAGTTTCGGGAGGCGATCAGGCCGGGTATCAGTACCTGGGACTTGGACGAGCTGGCAGCGGCGACAATTCACGGCCACAGCGCGAAATCCAGCTTTCTGGGCTATCGCGGCTACCCGGCCAACATATGCACGAGCATCAATGAGGAGTTGGTGCACGGCATACCGAGCCGGGAGCGTGTGCTGCAAGAGGGCGACATAATCAGCATCGACGTAGGCGTGTTCTATCGCGGCTTTGTGGGCGACAGCGGCTGGACGTATCCGGTCGGCGCGATCGAGCCGGCGGCCGCAAGTCTGCTGCAGGTTACGGAGGAGAGCCTTAATGCCGGCATAAAGGCGATTCGTTCAGGTGGCCAAGTGCTGGATATCAGTGCAGCGGTGCAGAACAGTGTTGAGCCGAGCGGCTATCACGTGGTGCGGGAGTACACGGGGCACGGTGTGGGCCGTGCGATGCACGAGGGGCCGCAGGTCCTGAACTATGTATCGGACGATACGGACGGACGGGTTGTACTGCGTCCCGGGCTGGTGGTTGCGATTGAGCCGATGGTTCAAATGGGCACATGGCGGACAGAGACATTGAAGGACAAGTGGACTGTCATCAGCGAAGATCATAGCTTAAGCGCGCACTTCGAGCATACGGTTGCGGTAACCAACAGAGGCCCTGAAATCTTGACGCGGCTGTAGCGATATGATACAATTGTAGAATTGCGTTCCGACTTTGGGGGAGGGGGTTGAAGGATGAAAGTGCGGCCTTCGGTCAAAAAGATGTGTGAAAAGTGTTCGGTTGTGCGACGGCGCGGCGTAGTATATGTGATTTGTCAGAACCCGAAACACAAGCAAAGGCAGGGCTAGAAAACCAGGGGGCAATTGCCATGGCACGTATTGCAGGCGTCGACATTCCTCGAGACAAGCGGGTCGTTATCGCCCTAACCTACATTTACGGGATTGGCCGTTCCGTCAGCCAGGAGATTCTTGAGGCGACCGGGATTGACGAGGACAAGCGGGTCAACGACCTGGACACGAATGAGCTGGTCGCCTTGCGGGACTACATTGAGCGCCACTGTCGCGTGGAAGGGGATTTGCGGCGCGAAGTGAACATGAACATCAAGCGCCTCATGGAGATTGGCAGCTATCGCGGCCTGCGCCACCGGCGCAATCTTCCGAGCCGGGGCCAGCGGACGCGCACCAATGCGCGCACGCGCCGCGGCGTGAAGAAGACGGTAGCCGGGAAGAAGCGCGCGCGCAAGTAACAACAGATATACGCTTTCACATTTTTTGCGCAGGAACATCAGGCTAAGGAGAAACGATGGCTCGAACGCAGCGTCGCCGGGGTGGTCGGTCGTCCCGAAGGGAGAGGAAACACGTCCCGAGCGGTCAGATACACGTCCGCGCAACATTTAACAATACGATCATCACGGTCACGGATCCCGATGGGGCAGTTCTGTGTTGGGCCAGTTCGGGCACGGCCGGATTCAAGGGGAGCCGCAAGAGTACGCCATTTGCGGCCCAGCTTGCGGCGTCGGCTGCGGCACGGCAAGCCGTGAGTGAGTTCAATATGCGTGAGGTCGAGGTATTTATCAAGGGTCCGGGGCCGGGCAGAGAGAGTGCGTTAAGGGCCCTGAACCCAGCCGGCCTGACGGTTACGTCGATAGCGGACATAACACCGATTCCACATAACGGGGTACGCCCCCCTAGCAAGCGAAGAGTTTAGGAGAACGGACAGCGCGTTGCCTCAGGAGTCGAGAAGAGGGGGGTTGCGCAACAACGGGATTGACCTGCCGGAAGAGAGGCATCGTGTTTCGGCGCGATGCCGCTTGTTTTGCATTGCAGTGAAACTGCAGAGCGGTGATCGAAGTGTGTAGCGGGAGTCCGCTTAGTGGTAATAGTGCGGACGGCGCGTACACTGGGGACGCGATCGCCATTCGGGCAAATGAACCGGCACACCAAGCTACGACGCGGCCTTGAATGGGGCAAAGGGTCGCGTGCGATAGTGGACCTGGAGGAAAGATGGCACGATATACAGATGCGGTTTGTAAACTCTGTCGGCGAGAAGGGCAGAAGTTATTCTTGAAAGGCGAACGCTGTGTCAGCCCAAAGTGCGCGGTTGACCGGCGACCGTTCCCCCCGGGCGAAGCAGGCCGACGGAATGTTATGCGGCGCAAGGTCTCGGATTTCGGGATCCAGCTGCGCGAGAAGCAGAAGGCGCGTCGCATGTATGGGGTAATGGAGCGGCAGTTCCGCCGCTATTTCAAGGAAGCATCACGGCGCAAAGGGCAGACCGGCGGTATCTTGTTGGAATTACTGGAGAGCCGGCTGGACAATGTGGTATACCGGTTCGGCTTTGCCGATAGCCGGGCGCAGGCGCGTCAGCTTGTGCGGCACGGCCACTTTGCAGTCAATGGCCGCAAGACGGATATCCCATCATTTTTGGTTTCGCCGAACGACCAGATTTCCGTTCGCGAGAAGAGTCGGACAAAGACTTATTTTCGTGAGCGAGCCCAGATTCTCGGCAGTGCGTCCCCCCCTACGTGGCTCAGTCTGGATGCGGCTAATCTCAACGGTACGGTGACTTCGGCGCCGGAACGGGACGAGATAGGCGTACTCCTAAACGAACAGTTGATCGTTGAGTACTACAGTCGTTAGCAGACGTGGTACTGGTTCGTTGCCTTTGCGGGTTGGTTGTATGGAAGACCGGCAGGGTTGAGACGATTGTCTGTCGCCACACGATGTTGGGTTGAGACTGTTATACAGCCGGGAGGGGTAGCCGTTGCTTAACAATCTAGTATTGCCGAAGATAGAAGTTGAGGCCAGTTCAAGGAACTACGGCCATTTTGTGATCAGCCCGCTGGAAAGCGGATATGGTATTACACTAGGGAACTCGCTGCGCCGGGTATTGCTGTCGAGCTTGCCGGGCGCTGCGGTGACGTCAATCTCGGTCAGTGGTGTGCATCATGAGTTTTCCACGATCGATCATGTGCTGGAAGATGCCACCCGGCTGATATTGAATGTAAAGCAGATTCGCTTCAGGAGCGACAGCGCCGAGCCAGTTCGCGTTTCGGTGGAGGTATACCACGAAGGTCCGGTAACGGCCGGGGACTTGAACTGCCCTCCAGAGGTTGAGATCGTTAATCCGGACCTGTACCTGCTGTTTGCCGACTCGAATGAGGTGGACCTGGATATTGAGATGGTGGTGGAGCAGGGCCGGGGTTACAGTCCGGCTGAGGAGCGGGTGCAGCTGCCGTTGGGCGAGATCCCTGTGGATGCGATTTTCAGCCCGGTGAAGAAGGCATCCTACCGGGTCGAAAGGACTCGAATCGGGCAACAGACCGACTATGACAGGCTGAATCTGGAAGTGTGGACGGATGGCACGATTACGCCTGAAGATGCCATGCGCCAGGCCGCTGACATTCTTGTACAGCATCTGAGCCTATTTGTCGGCGACCGCACAACGATGGTCGAGTTGCCTGAGGAGGAGGAGGAGAGCATCCCGAGCCGTGTAGCCGAAGCGCCGATTGAGGAGCTTGAGTTGACGGTGCGGGCATACAACTGCCTGAAGCGGGCCGGCATCACGAAGGTCGGGGAGATTCTGAAGCGGATGGAAAAGGGTGAGGACGAGATGCTCGCCATCCGCAACTTTGGCAAGAAGTCGCTGGATGAACTGGTAGAGAAGCTGAGCGAGAAGGGATACATGAACGTGGTGGGCGTCGATCTCAGCGCCTATCTGGGTGGAGGCAACGGTACCGAAGTTGAGGAGATTTTGGCCGAAGTTGCTGAAGCTGAACTGTCTGACAACGAAGTAGCTGAAACCGAAGCGGCCGAAGCAGTCGAGATCGTCGAAGAGGCGGGCTAATTGCCGCTACCAGAGGGATAGCACGATGCGACACCAGATTGCGGGTCAGAAGTTAAGCCGGAACGCAGCGCAACGCAAGGCCCTGTTTCGCAACCTGATCCGAGAACTCTATATGCACGAACGGATTACGACCACGCAGGCCAAGGCACGGGCGATGCGCGGTGATGCCGAGAAGCTGATTACGAAGGCGAAGCACGGCCTGGCAGGAAAGATTGACCGTGTGCATGCGCAACGCCAGGTTGTGGCGTACCTGAATGACAAGACGGTCGCGAAGAAGGTCTTTGACGAACTGGCTCCGCGGTATGAGGAGCGGAACGGCGGATATACACGAATCGTCAAGCTGGGCAAACGGTACGGCGACGCGGCCGATATGGCAGTCATCGAACTGGTGGGGAACGAGGAGTAACGAGTAGCCCTGTACGTTGCCGTCCGAGGCAAGTGCTTGCAAGGTTGGCGGCGGCGGTCGGATGGGAAGTTGGTTTGCGGCCGCGTGCGTCACGCCGGTGAGGAGCGAATGCCCAGGGTCGCCGGTCTGATCGCTTACGACGGCACAGAGTTCCGTGGATTTCAGGTGCAGAGGGAGGCGCCGACAGTCCAAGGCGCGTTGGAAGAGGCGCTGGAAGAGCTGACCGGTGCGAAATGCCGGGTAAGCGGGGCAGGAAGGACGGATACAGGGGTTCACGCCAGAGGGCAGGTAATTGGGGTTGATGCGCCCTGGCGACATTCAGCGGAAGCCCTGCGACAGGCCTGGAACCAGCGGTTGCCCACCTCGATACAGGTCCGCTTCCTGACGGAGGCACCGCAGGGGTTCCACCCTCGATTCAGCGCTGCGGAGCGAACATACCGCTACACGATGTGGGTGCCGGCGTGCGGGAGAGATGGGGAGAGGCGTTTTCCTCTCGTAGACCGGTTTGCAGTGGTCTTGCCGAAACGCCCAGACCTGGAAGCAATGAACGGTGCTGCCAGGCTGTTGATTGGGACACACGACTTTGCCACGTTTGGGCAGGCGCCGCAGGGGGAGAATACGGTTCGTCGAATCGTGTCGCTCTTCTGGGAAAGGGTGGAGGAGTCGCTGCCGGCGCTGGACCCGTATCCGTCAGAGCGGCTGGTCCTGACAGTTACAGCCAACGCATTTTTACGACGGATGGCGCGTAATCTGGCCGGCTCGCTGCTGGCGGTAGGTCTGGGGAAGTGGCGGGTCGATGAATTGGCTGCGGCGTTGGATGCGAAAGACCGCAGCCGCTCTGCGCCGCCACTCCCGCCCAACGGGCTTGTTCTGGAGCGGGTACAATATGCAGAGTATCCAGATCTGTTTTCTGCGCATTCATAGTGTTGGTGCAGTCAGGAGATGGGTTGTTTGCAGGTGCGAATGAGGAGATTACAGGGTGAAGACACTGAGCCTGAGTTATGAAGAGGCCAAGAGCGGACGTGAGTGGTGGGTAGTTGATGCAACTGACAAGACGCTTGGCCGGTTGGCGTCGGAGATCGCGCAGGTTCTGCGGGGTAAGCACAAGCCGAGTTTCACGCCCAACGTGGACTGTGGTGACTTCGTCATTGTCGTCAACTGCGACAAATTTCACGTGACTGGCAACAGGCTAGACGATAAGCGCTACTACCGACATTCCCGTTATCCCGGCGGCTTGAAGAGTCGAACGATGCGCGAGCAGTTGGAAAGACAACCGGAAAAGATTATTTTTGAAGCGGTCAAGGGTATGGTTCCCAAGACCCGCCTGGGCCGCGCCCAGATGAAAAAGTTGAGAGTCTACGCTGGTCCGGATCACCCGCACAAGGCGCAGAAGCCGAAGGTGCTGAAGCTGCAGGAGAGCAGATATGAGTGAGTATATCGAGGCTGTTGGACGACGCAAGAGTGCGACGGCCCGCGTGCGGCTGTATGAGGGAGACGGTGAGATAATCGTAAACAGCCTGCCGATGAACGGCTATTTCGGACGCGCTTTGGACCAGATGGTGATTCGGCAGCCGCTGGCCCTGACCGGGACGGAGAACAGCTTTAATATCAGCATCAAGGTGCATGGCGGCGGTGAAGGCGGCCAAGCCCACGCCGCGCGTCACGGCCTGTCGCGGGCGCTGGTAGCGGCGGACCCGAATCTGCGGCCGACTTTGAAGGCTGCGGGGTTTCTCACGCGGGATGCGCGGGTTAAGGAACGGATGAAGCCAGGCCTAAAGCGGGCGCGCAAGGCTCCGCAGTACACCAAGCGGTGAGAGAGGCCCGTCAGAAATCGACGCTTTACAAAAGCGGTGGCCAAGCCATCGCTTTTTGTTCGTTTGCAATTCTGACATTGGCGGCGGTACGGGGTTCGGGTGATTAGGGAAGGAGAGTCCGACATCAATGGTGATCCGGTGCGGGTTCCTAGTCATTGCCAGTTCGACCAGTTCCGTGGACGCTGAGGAATTGCTGGGCGACGTGCAGAGATTCTTGCCCGGCGTTGCGGATGGATACCTTCATCTCCTCAGCCACGTATTTAGAGAGCCTCCTCGATACCAGTTGGAGGAGACCCTGCGGCGGTGGTGCGATGAAGAGGAGCTGGACCTGATCTTGACGGTTGGCGGTACGTTCCCAGCGCCGGGACCTTCGGCCGAGGAGATCGTACCGGAGGCCACGGCCGCCGTACTTGAGCGGTTGATGCCTTCACTGCCGGAGAGGATGCGTGCAACGGCTGCGAGGACAGATCCGATGGCGCTGTTGGATCGGGGCGTTGCCGGCATCCGCGGGCGGACGTTGATCATCAACCTTCCTGGGGGGCGGGGGCGGACAGAGGCGTTTCTGGAGAGCATCCTTGACGCGGTCCCTTTGGTCGTGTCAAGGATTGGTGCGGAAGATGAACAACCTACCGCAGAGGACGCGCCGACTGCCCAGGACCGTGAAGAAATGAAGCCCCGGTCCGGGGCCTTGGACCAAGAGGAATTTGCCGCCTTTTTGCGAGGGCGGCAGAAGAGTTCGTGACCGGTTGCCGGCGCAGGGCTATCGAGGAAAGAATGTGAGAATTGGTAACGACTAAGCCATGTTCTGTGTGTGTGTACTGCGTGCGGTCTGTCTTGGGGGGAATGTAGCGTCAGTATTTCTGTAGCGGGCTCTCGATGGTCATCGCGGTGAACGTTGGGGACATATGGGCGTTGCCTCGCCTGTCGTGCCTGCGCTGGCACACAGTTGGAATCTGCCACGACGCGGGGTGGGGTGGAAGCCTGGTCGCAGCGGGTCGTCAAGGTCATATTGCCACACACTCAATTCGGCGGGGGTTGTAGGAGAGGGGGCGTTGCGGGGGCGGAGCCCCCGCACAAGGGAGGGCCGAATAGGCCCGACCGCCCAAAACTGCAGTGGTCAGTAGTTAGTGGTCAGTTGTCAGAGAGTTCGCTTCCCCTGCGCCAGTGTTGAGCGGGGAATGACTATGGCTTAGTCGTTGCGAGAATTGTAAGAATCGGCCGGAGCGGTATTTTGACTTTTGACTTCCGTTAGGCTTAGTATATTTTTGTAGGTTAGTCTACAGCGATGCCGGACGTTGCTTGTTAAGATAGGTAGTGTTGGGCAAATTCAAGATGGACCTACCGGTAAGTTGCAGTTTGTACGCTCGCATACAGGAGTAGGAGACAAGAAAATGGGCGCGAACACTGTTGTTGTGACGGACGCGAATTTTGAGGATGAAGTCATCCAATCGGAAGTCCCGGTCCTGGTGGATTTCTGGGCGGAGTGGTGCGGTCCCTGCAAGATGATCGCACCGGTTCTGGATGAGATTGCTACCGAGCTTGACGGAAAGCTGACGATCGGCAAGCTCGATGTGGATGAGAATCAGAGTACTGCGATGGCATTTGGCGTGATGAGCATTCCCACGCTGATGTTGTTCAAAGACGGCCAGCAGGTGGAGACGATCGTTGGTTTTCAGCAGAAAGGCCAACTGTTAGGCAAGATTCAGGCGCACCTGAACTGATCGCAGTTTCAAGTGGATTTGTGTCAAGGCCTGTCGCGATTGCGGCAGGTCTTTTTGATCCTACTTCCCGGCACTGCAGTCGTCAGCAGTACAGCGGCGAATACCTCAGGGCACAAGAGGGCATTCATCACCATTACCATTGGAGCACCGAGATGAGCAGACAGAAGAAGGTAATCTTGAATGAGTCGGAGATGCCGACTCACTGGTATAACATCAACGCCGATTTGCCGGCGGCGGGGGTTGAACTACCGCCGCCGCTGCATCCGGGTACAGGTCAGCCGATTGGGCCGGAGGACCTGGCGCCCCTCTTCCCGATGTCGCTGATCCTGCAGGAGGTCAGCGCCGAGCGCTACATCGAGATTCCTGAGCCGGTGCAGGATGTATACCGGATTTGGAGGCCGACGCCTCTGATCCGGGCGCATGAATGGGAGAAGGCGCTGGATACTCCGGCGCGCATCTACTACAAGTATGAAGGTGTCAGCCCATCGGGCAGCCATAAGCCGAACACGGCGGTGCCGCAGGCCTTCTATAACAAGGAAGAGGGTGTCTCGCGCCTGGCGACGGAGACGGGTGCGGGACAGTGGGGCAGTGCGCTGAGTTTCGCGTGCCAGGTTTTCGGGGTGGAGTGCAAGGTCTATATGGTACGGGTCAGCTATGAGCAGAAGCCGTACCGGAAGGTCATGATGGAGACGTGGGGGGCGGAGGTTGTACCGAGCCCGAGCCAGGACACGAACGCCGGGAGGCAGATCCTGGCGGAGAATCCGGACAGCACGGGCAGTCTGGGGATTGCGATCTCGGAAGCGGTGGAAGATGCAGCGACGCGTGAGGATACGAAGTACTCGCTTGGCTCGGTTCTGAATCATGTGCTTCTGCACCAGACGGTTGTAGGGCAGGAGGTGATCAGCGGGCTGGAGGCGTTCGGGGAGGACTGGCCGGACGTGCTGGTCGGTTGTACAGGGGGCGGCAGCAACTTTGGCGGCTTTGCATTCCCATTTTTGAAGGAGAACATCAGCGGCGGCAGGAAGGCTCGCGTGATTGCGGTGGAACCGGCGGCTGCGCCGAGCCTGACGCGCGGGGTCTATACCTATGATTTCGGCGATACGGCACAGATGACACCGTTAATCAAGATGCACACGCTAGGACACGACTTTGTGCCGGCGCCGATCCACGCTGGGGGATTGCGCTATCATGGCATGAGTGCACAGGTGAGTGCACTGCACGATGCGGGTTTGATCGAAGCTGTCAACGTTCAGCAGCGGGCGATTTTCGAGGCCGCGGTGTCCTTTGCGCGTGCGGAAGGGATCCTGCCGGCGCCCGAACCGGCGCACGCGATCTGGGGGGCGATGCAGGAGGCGCTGGCGTGCAAGGAGGGCGGCGAAAGCAAAGTTATCGTCTTCAACATGTGCGGGCACGGCCACTTCGATCTGGCTGCCTACGAACAGCATCTGGCCAATAGCCTGGAGGACTTCGAGTACCCAGAGGAGGCGATCCGGGCGAGTCTGGAAAAGGTGTCCTCGCTATAGGTGCCGCCGGACCGAGGACCCAGTGAGGGGGACGACGATGGCTACGGTCATTTTGTGACAAACAGTTTCGACACCTCTCTGACGGCAAGCAGTAGCAGGAGGATGGCGAGGTCTATGACTGCGACCAGGAGGAAGGCACCGGTCAGAAGCTGAATCGGACCGAAGAGGAAGTCGAGCAGAAGCAGCACGTTGCGACCCGACTGATCGATGAAGACGAACAGGGCGCCGATAAGAATGACATAGATGCCCAGTGGTTTCAGCGGCGCGCGGTCGCTGGCACTGGGCATCATCGCGTTGGCGATTGCGAAGAGGAGATAGCTCCAGAGCAGGCTATCGGGTTTGTGGGCGAGGCTGTCGACGACGAAGGTCAGCCCGTCGAGCAGCCGGCCGGTACGCCAGGCGAAGGCGAGAGTTTGGGTATCGAATACTTGCTCGCCGATAAGTACGATCAGCGCAGATCCTACCAGAAGGGGGGCCAGCCCCACCAGGCTGTCCCATACGGCCCCACCGGACGAAACCGTCACGCTCCCCAAGCCGATGGAATTACGGGTGTATTTTGGCCATACGCGAAATTTGCTCGTCTTGAGACCCAAGAGCCTGGCTACCAGCCAGTGGGAGGCCTCGTGGATGAGGATGCCGGGCAGGTAGATCAGAAACAGAATCACCATGGCCATGTCTGCGGAGCCGGTGATCTGATAGACGATCTCCTGGATCAGGAGACCGATTCGCCAACTCAGCCACCAAAGACCGGCGAGCAGGATGAAAAAGAGGACGAAGAACAGATAGGGGGAGAATGGAGACATGGGGAGGGGTGAGGAGAGAGTGGAGAGGAGGGAGGCTAGTGTTCAGCCCGGCTGTTTCTCGTTCCCCGCTCCTGATTCCAGATTGCTGCAAGGCGACTTGGAGGGGCGCGGGTCAGGCGCCGTAGAGTTCGGCCGTGATCTTTACCATGTCGGCGTAACTGTGAGCCTCAAGCGATGCGCCACCGATGAGGGCGCCATCGATATCGGGCTGTTGCATGATTGAGCCGATATTGTCCGGTTTGGTGCTGCCGCCGTAGAGGACGCGCGTCGTGCCGGCGACGGCGGCGCCGTGCACTTCGCGCAGGATGTTGCGCACCAGGCCGCAGATTTCGCCAGCCGTCTGTGCAGTCGCGGCCCGGCCGGTGCCGATTGCCCAGATGGGTTCGTAGGCAATTACGAGGGATTGAACTTGCTCGCCATTCAGACCGTCGAGCGCGGCTCGCACCTGTGATGTGATAGTGGAAGAGGTTTCGCCGCGTTCGTTTTGCTCAAGGCTTTCGCCTACGCAGACGATCGGGGTCAACTGGTGGGCGAGTGCGGCGTGCGTCTTTTTGTTTACGGTTTCATCGGTCTCGCCGAAGAGCTGGCGGCGCTCGCTGTGCCCGAAGATGACATAGCCGGCGAGGCCGCGCAGCATGGGCGGGCTGATTTCGCCGGTGAAGGCACCGCTATCCTGCCAGTGGCAGTTCTGGGCGCCGAGAGAGAAAGGCATGTCGGACGTTAACGCCTTCAGTGGGTGCAGACAGACGGAAGGTGGGCAGAGCAACATTTCTACCGCTGTCGAGTCACCGACTAACTGGTTGATCTGCCGCGTGAGGGTAAGAGCCTCGGCCACGGTCATGTTCATTTTCCAGTTGCCGGCCATCATCGGTTTGCGCATTTTGCGTGTTCTCCGCAGGGGCTGTGTCAGGTGGCGAAGCCAGGATATGTAATGTGTACGCGGGGGAAACCAGCAAACTGCTTCTCAAGGTGGGAGGGCAGCCTAATTCAGACTACGAGCGTCCTGCTACTGCCGCTCTGAAAAAAGTCTTTGGCAGACGACAATTGGATTCGACCTCCAGCGTGTGCTGCGAAGGTCTAGCCCGGCGGAGATTCGTCTTCTGCCTCGTTATCCTCCTCAGGGGGCGCTTCGAAGCGAATCAACTCCTCTTCGTACTCCTCCTGGGTGAGCCAACGGCCACCGGTGACTTCATAGTGGGAGACCTTTTTGCCGCGGTCGAACCAGATTTCGACTTCGACCTGAGTAAAGCAGCGGTTCTTGCCGCTCCCTTGCAGCACTTTGCGTGTGTAGTAGCGATCGTCACTCTCCTCATCACGGCTGAGACTGTTGACCAGATCGATTTCGGCCATGATGGGTTCGCGGCAGCGGTTGCTGAAGACATAGATGGGCAGGGCACGATTGCCCCCTCCGCCGCCACCGGAAAAGAGCGATGCCAGTCTTTTGAGAAAGCTCATAGGTCACACCTCCGCGTCGTCCAGGGCGGCCACGCCAGGCAGAAGCTTGCCTTCGAGGAACTCGAGGCTGGCGCCGCCGCCGGTACTCACGTGGGAGATTTTCGCGGCCAGTCCGGCCTGCTGTACAGCAGCGGCCGAGTCGCCGCCGCCGACAATTGTGGTGGCTTGGGTCAACCCAGCCAGCATTTCAGCGATGGCAACGGTGCCGCGGGCAAAGGGGAGAAATTCGAAGACACCCATGGGACCGTTCCAGAGAACGGTGCGTGCGCCGGCCAGGCGGTTGGCGAAGTGAGCGACGGTGGCCTCACCGATGTCGAGGGCCATCCAGCCGGCCGGAATTTCGGTCACACTAACGGTGCGGGCGTTTGCGGTGGCTGAGAAGCCGTCGGCGACGGTGAGATCGACCGGAAGCTGGATCAGTTCATCACCAGAGCCTTGAAGGGACCGGGCCGTGTCGAGCGCGCCCGATTCGACCAGGCTGGCTTCCATTTGGCAGCCGGCGGCGGCAAGAAAGGTGTTGGCCATGCCGCCGCCGATCAGGATGGCATCTACCTTTTGAAGCAGCTGCTCGATGACGGCGATTTTATCGCTGACCTTGGCGCCGCCAAGAATGGCGATGAAGGGACGCTTGGGGTCTTCGAGCGCTTCGCCGAGGTAGTTCAACTCCTTTTCCATCAGGAGACCGGCGACGGAGGGAAGGTGGGCGGCCACGCCGGTTGTGCTTG
This sequence comes from Caldilineaceae bacterium, assembly GCA_011523365.1. Taxonomy (GTDB): domain Bacteria; phylum Chloroflexota; class Anaerolineae; order Caldilineales; family Caldilineaceae; genus Bin5. Next base: position 21,614 of record WTGY01000179.1, on the reverse strand, counting down.
CATGCGCTCTGTGGGCGCTACCGAAGGCGTCGTTGACGAAAATGTCGCCGAGACGGGCGAGGGCTGCGCTCAGGGCATGATCGTTGCGGGTTTCGCCGGAGTCAAAGCGTGTGTTTTCGAGGAGCAGGAGGTTCCCAGGGTTGAGGCCAGCGGCGGCCGCTTCGACGTTGGGGCCGGTGACGGCGCCGGAGAAGCGGACTTCGGCGTCGAGCAGCTGGCTCAGCCGTTGGGCGACGGGCCGCAGGCTGTAGCGGGGGTCCGGTTCGCCATTTGGCCGGCCGAGGTGGCTCATCAGGACCAGTGAAGCGCCGTGGGTGCGCAGGAGTTCTATGGTGGGCAGTGTGGCGCGGATGCGTGTATCATCGCCGACGCAGCCGCTGTCATCTATGGGCACATTGAAGTCGACGCGGACGAGTGCGCGCTTGCCTTCCCAGCTGACCTCCCGAATGGTCCTTTTGCGGGTCACGACTCCGTGCCTTTGGTGGGTGGCGGTCGAACTAGACGCCCTGGCCAGCAACAAAGGCGGCGAGATCGGTTACACGGACGCTGTAGGCCCACTCGTTATCGTACCAGGTGACGACTTTGACCAGATCGCCGTAGCAGGCCGTAAACTCGGCATCGATAACGCTGCTATGCGGGTTGCCCTGGAAATCCGAACTGACCAAGGGTTCGTGGCTGACATCAAGGATTCCCTTCATGGGTCCGGATGCGGCCTCAGAAAAAGCGTCCAGCAGGTCCTCGGTATTGCCCGGGGAGCTTGTTTTGGCGACAAAATCGACTACGCTGACCGTGGAAGTGGGAACGCGCATGGCCATGCCGTCAAACTTGCCGTCCAATTCGGGCACGACGAGCGACACGGCTTTGGCGGCGCCGGTGGTGGTTGGAATGATGTTCATGCCGGCGGCGCGGGCGCGGCGCAGGTCCTCGTGAACGAAGTCGAGGATGCGCTGGTCGGTGGTGTAGGCATGGACGGTAGTCATGAGCCCCTGCTCGATGCCGATGGTGTCGTTGACGACCTTAGCGGCGGGGGCAAGGCAGTTTGTTGTGCAGCTGGCGTTGCTGATGACGTGATGGCTGTCGGGGTTGTATTGATCGTTGTTGACGCCCATGCAGATGGTGATATCTTCGCCTTTGGCGGGAGCGCTAATGATTACTTTTTTTGCGCCAGCGGCGATGTGGAGCGCTGCCGTTTCCCGATCGCGGAAGACGCCGGTGCTCTCGACGACGATGTCAACGCCCAGATCACCCCAGGGCAGCTGGCTGGGGTCGCGCTCGCTGAGCACTTTCAGCTGGTCTCCGTTGATGGTCAGATCACCATTGGCGATGTCGACGGTGCCTTCAAAGACGCCGTAGTTGGTATCATATTTGAAGAGGTGGGCCATGGTTTCCACATCACCCAGATCGTTTATAGCGACAAGGTCGAAGGTATCCTGATGGTGCTCGAACAGGGCTTTGGTTACCTGACGACCTATACGACCGAAGCCATTAATGGCGATTTTCGTGGTCATTTGAGAGTCTCCTCGGCAAGGTTTGACATTTGCTATTGGTGGCAATTTTACCATATTGGGCCTGAATCGCTGACAATCCCTATGTCTGGACTGTGAATTGCGTGGTTGGGAGTAAGGTGGCTGCAGGGGTCGAAAACGGGGGCAGCTTTCCGGGAACCGTTTGCGTGGTTTTGGGGACAGAGTTTACAATCAATATCAGTTTGTGCATCTTGAGAGTTAAGGAGTGCCCGTGTCGATAAGGTCGGCGCCAGGGTTCATTTCTACGAGGCGGCTTACATACGAAGAAGCGATCGGCATACTATTTCACGATGCCAGGTTTGACAGTCGCGCTCCCCGGTCAAGGGACCCGGAAAGCCGATTGGAACGCATGCGGGCCGTGCTGGCGGCGCTTGACAACCCCCAGGACCGCTTTCGAACCGTCCATGTGACGGGCACGAAGGGCAAGGGCAGCACAAGCGCGTATACTGAGTCGATCCTTCGTCATCTGGGCTACCGCACCGGTCTGTTCACCAGCCCTCATCTGCACACTTTCCGAGAACGCATGTGCGTGGACGGACAGTTAGTCTCCCAGGGAAAGTGTGCAGAACTAATCCAGCGAGCTCTACCCTATCTTGAGGCGACCCCCGATCTGACCGTATTCGGTCGGATCACTGTCATTGCCTTTCTTTATTTTGCAGAGGCAGCGGTCGATTGGGCGGTGGTGGAGGTGGGGATAGGCGGCCGCCTGGACAGCACCAACGTAGTGCTGCCGGAGGTGTGCGGCATTACGCATATCAGCAAGGACCACATGCATATTCTGGGCGACAGCCTGGAGGAGATTGCGGCGGAGAAGGCCGGTATCATCAAGCATAGGACGCCAGTGTTCAGTGCGCCGCAGAAACAGAAGGCAAAGGAGGTATTGCAGCGGGTTGCCGAGGCTATGGAGGCGCCTCTTGCGGAAGTACAACTCTACCGGAGGTCCAATCTGCCGCTGGTTGGGGAACACCAGCAGATCAATGCCGGGATCGCCTACGAGATGGTGCGGGAACTGCGCCGAGCCGGTCTTGTGCGGTGGGATGATCAGCTCGTAGACAGGGGACTGGTGCAGACCAGGTGGCCTTGCCGCATCGAGTGGCTGCCGCAGCAGGCAGCAGGGGGCATGCCGATGGTTGTAGACTGTGCGCACAACAGAGACAGCCTGGAGATACTGCTTTCGACGCTGGCGGCAACCCACGCAGGCCGCCCGTTTACGTTCGTTTTCGGGGTCAACAGCGACAAGGACATCGCGCCGATGCTGAAGCTGGCTGCAAGCGCGTCGCCGCGGATTGTACTGGTGCAGAGTCGTCATCCGAAGGCGTTGCCGGTGCGGGAGCTGCGGGCGGCCAACGGATCGTTGCCTGTGGAAGAAGGTCGAATGGTGGTTGCGGCACCGTCGATGGATGCGGCAATCGAGACTGCACAAGGTATCACTCCTGCAGACGGCTACATCGTCGGGACCGGTTCCGTATTCGTCGCCGCCGAACTACGGGAGGCATGGAACAGGTTGTTCCCTGGTCTCTTGCCGGCGGATGACTGGATTCACGAAGCCGATACGGACCCGCCGCTGGCGCCACTGCCGCCCGGCTACGGCACCATTTGACCGATGAACCCCAAGCACTCACTGCCTTCAATCAGGCTGTCTTCGGGAGGAGAGGGCATTTCTGACCTTCGCTCCCAGGTTCTGCGCGGCACCGGGAGGCAGAGGGACGGCCTCCGCTCCCGCTGGAAGTTGAAGGCGCGGGCAGGTGGGTTGTGCATGCTCTGCATGTTGATCCTTCTGAGTGGGTGCGAGCCCCCGGAGCCGAGCCCCGAGCTGAACATCGACCTAGGGATGATTTTGCCGGAGGAGTGGAAGGCCGTCTCCACATGGGAGTCGATCAACATAGACGCTGACGCTGAGGAGGAGTATCTTCTCTTCTACCGTTACGACGCCAGTACGACTGCCGATGGCGAAGGCATAGATGGGCCTATCGGCGCGGTGATTTACGACTCGCAGACGCCGATCGGCATGCCGGAGGAGTCGGATGATAGTTCAAGGCCGCCGGCTCCCTGGCTTCAGCCGTATGCGCTGCTGCCGAATTACTGGCAGGGTGCCGGTTTTGGTTTTGTGGCGCCGCCGCGGCAGACGGGGCGTCCTGAGTGGTTTGTGGTCAGGCGTGAGGATCCGAGGGAGACTGAGAACAGGTACTTTGAGGTGCTGGCGGAGCAGATGCCGGCATCTGTCAGCGGACAGGCGGTGGGCGAGGCGCCGAAAGAACTGCCCAATCACGATGAGTTAATCGTGTATGGCGGCCATAGCCCGATCGGCGGACCGACCTATATCAGCATCTTCTGGTGGAGCACGATCAGCGAGGGATACGGCAGCACACAGATTTCGGCGCCGGGCGGTCTGCAGGTTGAGGAGTGGGACGGCGCAGCGAATAGTTCGCCCATGCGGACTGTACGCGCCCGCTATCCCCAGTATGACCGCAGCCTACTCTGCAAGGAGTCCCGCTTTGAGCGGCGTCTGGATCCGAACTTCACGAGCCCAGGGGCATTTCGTGCGGCCATCTACTATGAGGAGGGTCCGCGTAAACTGATCTTCTGTTACGGCATACCTCAGTCCCCGTTTTACCCTGAAGCGGTTGTGTTAGCCTATCTGCTGCGGCCCGACCGCAATGCGCAACTCCTGATCGAGGAAGCACGTCAAACTGTCCCGCGGGCGTTGGAAGGGTTCGTATGGGTGGACGCGCTGCAATATATGGCAACGATCCCTACTTTTGCCGGTCAGGCAGACACCTCTCAAAGGATTACAACGCAGGTCTGGGCATCGCTCATCTATCAGGCCGGCAGCGGGCTGGAGAGCAAACTCTTTGCGTTTACACTGGAACACGTCCCATCGGATTTGAGCAACAGGACGACGGACGAGTGGCGGATTGTAGGTGTGGAGCAACAGGGGTGAAGCGGGGAGGCATTTAGTTGACCGGCTTCTCTGCAGCCATGCTATACAGGTCGCCGCACACGGTGGCCTGTAGACGGCGGAACTACAATACCCTCATTCCAATCTAACAGTTCAAGTTTTTTGCGGATCGCGTAAGTGGGCCGTTTGTCTGGCGATGCGCGCGGCCCGTCGGTCTCCGTGCCTTAGGCGGTAATCCTGATTGCGCTCCGAAAAAGGAATAGGGAGGGGGCGCGTGGTAGTTGGCGCGATAGGTTTTGACAGGGCAGATGTATGGACCGGTAGCTTATGGTACCTCGATTGGGTCATGATAGGAAGTGCAGGGACGATCCAGCAACTGCTGGACTAGAAGGGCTTTGCAGGGCAGGCATTACACTGTGTGCGGATCTTTGAAGGCATTGCCGGGAATACGAATATGCGCAATGTGTCGATAGTTGGAATCGGTCAGATACCTGTTGGGGAACACTGGGATCTGTCGGTTCGCCATATTGCCTACCATGCGATTGCAGCGGCGTTGGAGGAGGCTGGCACGGAACAGGTGGATGCTCTGTTCATCGGCAACATGCTAAGCGGCGGCTTGTTGAAGCAGGAACATCTGGCGACTTTGGTCGCAGACTTCTGTGGACTGCGCAACGTCGAGGCGGCGAAGATTGAATCGGCATGCGCGAGCGGCGCGTCGGCGCTACGCATCGGTCACATGGCGGTGGCCAGCGGCATGCACGATGTCGTCGTCGTTTGCGGCGTGGAGAAGATGACAGACACGACCGGAGAGAGCACGACGGCCGGCCTGGCGACGGCGGCGGACGCCGAGTATGAGGCGGCGCACGGCGTCTCGTTTGTGGGGCTGAATGCTTTGATCATGCAGCGGTATATGTACGAGTTCGACGTTCCTATGGATGCATTTGCAGGCTTCAGCATCAATGCGCATCGAAATGGCGCAAAGAACGCGAATGCCATGTTTCAGAAGCCAATTTCGCTGGAGGCGTATCTGAATGCGCCGATGATTGCAACACCGATCAATATCATGGACAGCAGTCCGGTCTGCGATGGGGCGGCGGCGGCGGTTCTGGTGGCGTCGGAGCAGGCAGGGCCATATGTGACCGGCCACCATCCCGGCGCGGTGCAGATTCTGGCCAGCGCCAGCGCCAACGATACGATCGCCCTCCATGATCGCAGAGACCCGCTCTTTCTCGAAGCGGCCTATGTCAGCAGCCAGAAGGCGTACATGCAGAGCGGGGTGACTCCGGCGGACGTCAGTTTCTTTGAACTCCACGATGCGTTCACAATCATGAGCGCGCTCAGCCTGGAGGCGACGGGATATTCGAGGCGGGGCGAGGGTTGGCATCTGGCCGCTGACGATGCGATTGGTCCTGATGGGAGGATACCAATCAGCACGATGGGCGGACTGAAGAGCCGGGGTCATCCGGTTGGGGCAACGGGAATGTACCAGATTGTGGAGGCCGTGCAGCAGTTGCGGGGCGAGGCTGGCGAGGGCCAGATAGGAAATGCATCAGTTGGTATGACACAGAATATCGGCGGCAGCGGCGCGACGATCGTCACCCATATTCTGGGCGGGTGAGCGAGCGGGCTGCGACGGGAGATTTAGTGGGCAAACGGCTGTCAGAAGCTATCAGCGCTGTTCACGGGGCTGCGGTAGGTAGAGTTTGAGAGGTTTAAAGGCGCAAGATCGTAGTTCAGAAGCGACATTGATTGGATTCAGTCAGCGAGGAAGCTATGAGCATTGCCAGCCTTTGGCGAACAAGGCAGCAGCGATACAATCTTCAGGGCGAAGTCTGTCCTGACTGTCATCAGGCGATCTTTCCCCCGCGCGATGTCTGCCCTCATTGCGGTGAGGCAGCGGGCCCATTGCACACGATGAGCGGCCGGGGCGAAGTTTACAGCTATACAAAGATGTTTAATGTGCCGGATGGTTTTCTGGCGCAGCGACCGTACACGGTAGCGCTGGTCAAACTTGAGGAAGGGCCGATGGTGACCGCGCAGTTGACCGACATCTCTGATGAGGATGTCGAGATTGGCATGCCGGTGGAGATGGTGACGCGAAAGCTGCGGGAGGAGGGCGACAGCGGAGAAATCATCTACGGTTACAAATTCCGGCCTGTTTTTGCGGCGGCCGACTGAGGCGCGTCGCGACGGGGCAGTTCGGCGACGCCCAATGCGAATCCCATAGTCTTGGCGACTTCGCGGACGCCAAGACTTTTTTGCAGGCGCCGGGGTCTGTGGTGGACAATAGGGGTCTCGTATGGGATAATTGCTCCCAGGAGGCAAATTGAATGGCGAAAGATAGGGAATATCCCAGCTATTTCATCTGTGTTGCCGAGGTACTGAGCAACTCCCCAACCCCCCTCAGCATCGATACTCTGGTTTCCCGCATAGCGAAAAAGCGACCGGTCGGAAGCGGTGCCCGCAGCGCAGTGTATCAGGCGATCGGCAAGCTGTATCAGGCGATCCCTGTCGGGTCCGGGCGCTTCGGGTGGCTCTCCTGTTTGCTGCGGGGTCAGCACTTTCGACATCCTCTGACACGCGGAGAGATTCGGAAGGGAACGCTGCTGATGGACGAACTGGAACACGCTGTCTTCTTTCCCCAGTTTTTTCAGGCGCACCGGCCCGACACGCGGCTGATTTCAGTTGAACTAATGGGGGGACCGACTCTGCAGGTGCTCGCGGAGATTGAGCGAGGCACCTGGGCATTGCGTCTAGGTCAGGCGTTTGTAGAGTGGATTGATCAGGCCGGGGGGACAAGCGAGGACGATCTGCTGATTCAGGTGAAGGATGCGGTTAGCGGCGAATATGGGATGCGTCTGCAGCCGAAGGAGTCCCGGCAGGAAGACCTGATTCGGAAACGCAACGCCGTTCTATCGCGTGCAGCGGAGCAGATTGTAGGCAGGGACAGAAAGACGCGTGCTGCGATGCCGGTGTGGGAGCTGGCCGGCGCCCTGATCGGTCAAAGCGTGTATAGTGAAGAGATACCGCCGGACGACATGCACTTCGTGTTACACAAGTTTAGCAGTTTGCGGCTGATTGAAGACGCCGGATATACGGCCAACGGTCAGGACGGCGGCGGCGAGACGTCACCCAAGGCAGATAAGCCACCCAAGAATCGAAATGGATTCTTGATTGAGAACTGGGACGGCACAGGATTTGATCAGTTCTTCCATGGGAGTGGACATCCGGAACTGCCTTCATTGGAATGGGGGCGAGGGGGACTCTGGGCGTCGGAGTCTGAAGAGGATTCGTGTGAAGCGTATCAGGCATACTTGAGCGAACTCAAGGAGTACGCTCCGGACATGACGCCTCTCAACCATACGGAGTTCCACTTACTGGAGGCGGAACTTGAGATGCTGGTCAGCTTGGAACACGAGTTTGGATTTCTGATGCCGGAACAGGAGAAGCGCAAGAACGAACTGGCGGACCGGCTATTTATCGATCCTGATTATCTTCTGGGCGGAGACTGGGACCAGGACGACCACGGTGATGTCCCGTTTTGGAACAACTAGGCGCAATTGTGCGCCAGATAGAAAGTCAGATGAAAGGGCCGCCGATCGGTGTCGGCGGTTCTGTTTTTTCGACTCTTTCTCGCGACTTCTGCCGGCGTTGCAGAGTGTGACGGAAGGGCGGTCTAACCCGGTAGAACTCGATGCCACCACCGGTTAACTGTCGGTATTTTTATGGGGACTATCATCGCGGCAGCGAGCGGGAGACTTGCCGTTTGCTCGAAGAGAGCCCGCGTAACGAGCGTCCATGGCATCGCAAGCTGTGCAATCGGTGTCCTGTGCCGACCTGTCTGCTTACTAGCAACTGCCGGTCACTGGTGCTCGAAGCCGAGGTCAAGAAGCGATTCCTCTCTGAACGTGTAGAAGTCACTTTCTCGGTATGCAGCGAGCATCTGATCGAGTTAGAGGACCCTCAGTTTTGTCCCCTGTGCGCCCAGGAAACAGAAGAATAAGGGGATGTTCCGGTCCTTTGCGGACTTACGGGAACACCCCCTGTTGAAGGCCGCCGTTTGGGCGGTCAATTAGTAATTTTTATGTCGCGGCGGCATCAGGCCGGAGAGCGTCTTGCTCTGGGGGCAGCCGGGCCGCGCAGTCTGGAGCGCCACCTGGCGATGCGCTTGCGGACGACGGGAATGCGCACGAGCAGGAAGATGCCGAGCAGAACTCCCCAAGCGGCCGGTTCACGATAGTCGGCCTTCACGACCCAGACGTAGTGAAATACTGCCAAGACGCCGGCGACATAGACCCACTGGTGGAGCTTCTTCCACCACTTGCCGAGGCGGCGCATCCACCCTTTGGAGGAAGTGAGGGCAAGGGGGAGCAGAATCAGCAGGGCAGTGAACCCGACAATGACATAGAGTTTGGTGCCTACATCCTGCCAGATATATATCCACTGAAAGCCGTAGTCTTCACCGATGAAGATGTAGAAATGGACGGCTGCGTAGCTGAAGGCATAGAGGCCCAACCATTTGCGGGCCGGGATGATGTTTCGCCAACCGAGTATGATATTGAGGGGCGTGCATGCGAGAGACAGGACGAGCAGGACGAGTGCGGGCTTGCCGGTGCGAAGGGTCCAGTCCTGGATTGGATTGACGCTCAGTCCGCTCGTATAGTCCTGGTACAGCAGCCACGCCAGGGGAATCAGGGCACCGATATGGGTCAGCCAGAGTATTTGCCCTTTGGTCAGCAGTTTATCGAGATTCATGCTTCACCTTTTACGCTTGCAACACAGTTGGCCGGGAGTCGGTACTTGTATTGACCGCCGGCCACTGCAGACTCGACGGTACTTTAGTAGTTTGCGACCAGGTCCATACCTTCATAGAGATAGGCGACCTGTTCTTCATAGCCGTTGAACATGAGGGTCTCCCGCCGGCCGCGTTCGCCGATGCGACGCTCGGTGGCCTGTGACCAGCGCGGGTGATTGACCTGCGGGTTGACGTTGGCATAGAAGCCATACTCGTGACCGGCGGCTGCCATCCAAAGGGAGGTGGGCTGCTCGGCGACGAGATCGATCTTAACGATTGACTTGATGCTCTTAAAGCCGTACTTCCAGGGGACAACGAGACGAATCGGCGCGCCGTTCTGGGGGAGGAGATCCTTGCCATAGAGGCCAGTGGAAAGGATGGCGAGTGGATTCATGGCCTCATCCATGCGCAGGCCTTCGACGTAAGGCCACTTGTACCAGCTGCTGCTCCTCTGGCCGGGCATTCCGTCCATGTCAAGAATTGTCTCAAAGCGCACATACTGCGCCTCCGACGTGGGCTCGATGACTTCAAGCAGGTCGGATAGCTGGAACCCCATCCAGGGGATCACCATGGACCACGCTTCCACGCAGCGCAGCCGGTAGATGCGTTCTTCGATATCGAACATCTGCTTAAGGTCGTCGACATCGTAGGTGCCGGGATTGTTGACGAGGCCACCGATCTCAACGGTCCAAGGGGAAGTGGGGTAGCCTTCGGCCAGGCGGGCGACGGCCTGCTTGTCGGTTGAGAACTCGTAGTAGTTGTTGTAGTTGGTAATCTGCTCGAAGGTATTGAGCGGATCGCCCAGTTCGTCGGTGGCGCCGAGCTCGGCTGGGGCCGCTTCGGATTGGGCGTTCTCGGAATCACCTCCGCTGGCTAACTCCTCCATTTCAGGCATCGAACATGCTGCGAGAGCTGCCGTTCCCAGGGCCAGTCCTGCGCCCTTCATGAATTTCCGTCGATTGAGAAAGACCTCTTCAGGGGTTATTTCCTGCCAGGGGATCTTAGGAATCTGAATGCGTGACATTTTTTTCTTCCTTTCTCCATGCGCTTGCCAGCCCAAGCTGGTTTCGGTCCCATGAATTTACTTACATAATCCAGTATAGACCTAACTTATTATGTAACTATTGCACCAAATCTTATCAGATCGTTATCAATAATTGAAAAACAGGGTAGGATCTCTCCTGCCCTTGACAGGTCAAAGGAGAATCCAGGGCAGAGTTGTGGCGAGGCTGAATTGAAGATGGCAGTACTGATTTCAGAGTCTGAATTAGGCCGATCTTTTTGTGCAGTTCAGCGAACATCGGGGAACAGGAATCGCGGCTACTTCAGAGAGGCCGGAACGCACTTACACTGACTAAAATGAAACCTGGGCTCATTCATGCGGCTATCGTCCATTTTCCGATCGCGTTGCTAATTTGCGGTAGCCTTGCGCTACTGGGAAGTCTCCACCGCTGGCCCCGGGTTGAATTGCGTATCATAGGTTGGGGGCTGCTCTTGCCGGGATGGCTGGCACTGCTGGCTGCCATTGTCAGCGGCATTGTATCGCAGGGGGCTCTGCCTCCAGATGCGCCATACCGCCCCCTTCTGAACTGGCATACCGGCAGTGGACTGGTTTTGGCCGTTCTTTACGGTGACCTTGTCTATCGAGGGTGGCTCCTCTGGACGCGGAGGAATGAGAGGGAGGGAGAAGACTGGATTTGGTTGGGGGATATACTTACCGGCGGCGGAGGGAAGTGGCGTTTTGCTGTGCAACTGCTAGTGGGTATCGGGCTGGTCGCTTTCAGTGGCTGGCTGGGCGGGCAGCTTGTATATGAGTTCGGCGCGGGGGTGCGCTAACAGGCGGGCGGCAGGCGGGAGCAATCGCCTATTCTCCGTATGTTTCTTTGCAGGTAGCTCGATTCACTGAAATAGTCTATGGCGACCATACTTGTGGTAGATGACGATCGGTTGATGCGGCGCAGCGTCTCGATTGGCCTGCAGGATGCCGGCCACAGTACTGTGACGGCCGGCAGCGGCGAGGAGGCGCTAGAAAGGGCACGCGACGTACAACCCCAGCTGGTGCTGCTGGACATCGGTCTGCCGGGAATGGACGGTATGGAAACGTTGCGGGCACTGCGGCAGTCGTTCGACGCTCCAATCATTTTTGTAACGGCCCGCAGGCGGGAGTTGGACGAAATCGTGGGTCTGGAGCTGGGCGCGGACGACTATGTAACGAAACCGTTTGACATGGACGTTTTGCTGGCCAGAGTGAGAGCCGTATTGCGGCGGGCCGCGGCGAGGGGGGAGTCCGGTGGGGGGGCCGACCTGCCCAATCTGGTTGTAGGGGACCTGAAGCTGGACCGGTCGGCACACCAGGTCACTGTTGGAGGGCGAACTGTATCGCTGACGCCGAGGGAGTTCCAACTGCTCGCCTATCTGGCGAGCCGACCGGGTGACGCTGTCCCGATTGACGATATTCTGAGAAATGTATGGGGGACGGATTGGATCGGTGAAACGCAGACGGTGTACGTACATGTTCGCTGGCTGCGCACAAAGATCGAGGAGGATGCGGCGCGGCCGCGCCGTCTTCATACGGTAAGGGGCGTGGGTTACCGATTGACCCCTGCAGTAAAGGAAAGTCCGCATGTGGCGTAGTCTACGCAGCCGGTTGACGATCAGCCATCTTCTTCCTCTTCTGGTCATCGTCCCCTTGCTCAGTTTCCTGCTTTTCTATCTGATTGAGGCCCGCTTTGTGTTGGATGAAGCGACCGCGGAACTGGCTGGGCAGGGAGAGCTTATCTCGCGGCTTTACCAGGCTGAACTGGCGGCACAGGAGGATCCGGAGCAGGCAAGCTCGCTGTTTGCCCGGCTGCGGGTTCGGATACCTACGTTGTTCTATTTAGTGGACCAGAACGGGAACATTGTGGTCAGACCTGGGCTGGCCACGGCTTCGACTAATGTGCCGATACGACCGCCAGATCCAGAGCTTTTGCAGAAGGCTCTGGCTGGGGAAATCGCGCGGCAGGTGAGCATGGGCAATGCGGACGTGGCCGTTCCGGTACGCAACGAGGACCAGGAGGTTGTGGGCGCGGTACATTTGTCTCAGCAGTTGACCGATGTGACAAACCGCCTAGCAGTTCTGCGGTGGACCGTATGGGGGGCAGTGAGCGCGGGGCTGCTGGTGTCGGTGCTTCTCAGTTTTGTCCTCAGCCGTTCACTCAACAAGCCGCTTGAGAGACTAACAGCAGCCAGCCGCGCGGTTAATTTCGATGCTCCTCCGAGCCGTGTGGAGGAGGAAGGGCCGGCCGAAGTTCGAACCCTGGCGCGTACATTCAACGAGATGTCGGAGCGGTTGTATGAGCTTGAGCAGGGGAGGAGACGGCTACTGAGCTCGGTGGTGCATGAGTTGGGGAGGCCACTGGGGGCGATCAAGGCGGCTGCCCAGGTTCTCGAACAGAACGGTAAAGATTCGGAGTTGGTGGTCGAACTCTCTTCCGGCATTGACGACCAGATTGATCAGTTGCGCCGCCTGTTGGACGATCTGGCTCTGCTTGCACGGAATGATATTCAGAATCTGGCACTTGAGATCGTCTCAACCGATGTTGGGGCGCTGGTTTTGGAAGAGTGCCGCCGCTATGACCCGCGCATAGGGGAGAAAGAGATCGAACTCACCACGCATTTCCCGCCGGAGGCAGCGCAGGCGGCTGCGGACCCGATGCGCCTAGGCCAGATTGTCGGCAACCTATTGGACAATGCAATAAAATACACGCCGAACGGCGGGCAGATCCAGATTGTGGTGGGAACCGAGGGGGACCGGGTCGTACTGACGATTGAGGATACGGGGCCGGGAATCGATCCTTCCGAATTTGAACGCGTCTTCGACTTCCTCTATCGCTCTCCGCGCCAGGAGCGGGTACGGGAGGGGATGGGTATCGGTTTGGCACTGTCGCGGAGACTGGCCGAGGCACAAGGCGGTACTTTGACGGCCCATCATCGCGCTGCCGGCACAGGGGCGAAATTTGTGCTTTCTCTCCCAGTTGAGGTTGCTCAGGCATCAGTTGCCGCGGTCCCGATACAGTGAAGTCCGATACTGGTCACAGCAGTTAAGGTTGTCTTAAAGTTGCCATAGGATTCTGATAAGGACTGCTGGCGGGCGACCTGCTATGCTATTCGGGCAAGGATGTATCGATGCAGAACATCTTCTCCAGTTCATTGGAGTAGATGTCTTTCAGATAAAGGAAACGTTCCAGTGCAACCGAAGACGGTGAGTCTACGAACATTTGCAGTTGTGGTTGGAATACTGACGGTGGCGTTCGTGATTGGACTGGCCGGTATCGGCAGGATTGAGATCAGGCCGGCGACAGTTGATGCCACGACGCCGCAGTACCGACCACAGGAGTTCACATACATTACGCAGGAAGATGGCCCCGATCATCCCGACCAGGCGCTGCTGTCCAGCATCTATGAAGGGGCAACCCAGTCGGTCGTCAGCATTCAGGCGCGGCGGTCGGGGCCGCGTGCGCAGGATCCCACCCAAGGAATGTGGGGGCAAGGCAGCGGATGGGTCTGGGATGAAGAGGGACACATCGTGACCAACAGCCACGTCGTTGAAGACGCGGTCGACATATTCGTCAGCTTCAGCAATGGAAGGTGGGCAGAGGCCGAGCTGGTCGCTGACGATTCCCAGTCGGACCTCGCCGTGCTCAAGTTAGAGGCGCCCGAAGGCATGGTTCTGCGCCCTCTTGAGAGGGCGCCGGCGTTGCCCAAAGTCGGCCACTACACGATTGCATTAGGGAGCCCGTTCGGCCTTGATAATTCGATGACCCTGGGTATCGTAAGTGCCTTGGGTCGCAGCATGCCTGTCGGTGCTCCTGGCCTTGCGGGTCGTTATTCGCTGCCCGAGGTGATTCAGACCGACGCTGCCATCAATCCCGGCAATTCGGGAGGGCCGCTGCTGGACCTGAGCGGCAGGGTCGTGGGTATCAACTTCGCGATTCGTACGGATGAGCGCACTCCCTTCGGTACCGGAGTCAACTCGGGTGTTGGCTTCGCGATTCCGATTCTGGTGGCGGAGCGGGTCATACCGGCTCTAATCGAGGATGGGGCGTTTGTCTATCCGTTTCTCGGGATCGCGGGAAGGACGATTTCAGCGCCGGTCGCCAGAGCGATGAATCTGAATTCAGATGTACTGGGCGTTCAGGTGAACCAGGTGATGCCCGGCGGGCCCTCGCGTGAGGCAGGCATGCGGAACGGCGATATTATTGTCAGTATCGACGGATTCGAGGTGCGCAGCTTCGAGGACGTAATCAGCTACCTGGTCATGCAGAAAACGCCCGGTGAGACAGTGGAGATCGGGGTACTTCGCAGAGGCAGGAGCCGCACCCTTGAGGTGGAGTTGGGCACGCGGCCTGCCGCGGAAAGCAGCGACTCTGCCGTGCAGTTGATCGGCAGTGCGGAGGCGATCGAGATCGCGACAGATGAAGTGTCAGATGAAATTGGCCGCCTGGATAGAAGCTCTGCCCGTAGCGCAGTCCGCGGTGGGTTGAGGGTTTGGATCGTGACGCTAGTAAGTGAAGAGGAGACTGCGACAGTCCTGGTAGATGCGTTGAGTGGCGAAGTACTGAGCCTGGAAGTGGACAGCGGCAATTGAGTAGTGGGGTTGAGCGCGCCCCTGGCAAAGCAGGGGCGCGTGCCGCCATCTCTTTCAGATGACATATGCTTCCTCCAATATATGTAGTTGGGGAGCCGGGACAATGACGCCCGGCTCCTCGCTATTTCAGGGGAATCTTCTCAGTTTTCGGGCACGTATTCATTTGTCTGAACTGCGATTTGTGTGGTTATGTGAACGGGACAGTTGATGCTGCCGCGGGTCGGTCAGGCGGCAGGTAATGGTCCATCTCTTGATTCAGGGTAAGGAAGGAAGATCGATGTCTGAGGTAGTTGGCGCGACGCATGAGTTTCACGAGGCGGAGTACGCCGAGGACTGGGCGCGGCGGTTCATACCGACGCCGGAGCGGCTGCATCTGTTTGAGACGATTTTGGAGCAACTGCAGAGCACAGTTCCTGCTGACGGTCATGTCGTTGAACTAGGGATTGGGCCCGCCTATCTGGCGGAATATCTGTTAGACCGTATGCCGAACATTTCGTATGAGGGGGTCGACTTTTCGCAGCCCATGCTGACGCAGGCAGCTACGCGTCTGGCACAGTTTGGCGATCGCGTACAGTTTCAGCAGGCTGACCTGCTGGGTGACGGTTGGGGCGGCGACCTGGCGCGTCCGCCGGCGGCGTTCGTGTCGACGTGGGCGCTGCACGATCTGGGAGGTCAGGCGCAGACGCTGCATGTTTATCGGGCCTGCGCGGCGACACTTCCGGAGGGTGGGATTCTGCTCAACGGTGATTTTGTGAAGCCGGACGGGACGCGCCTGCCGTTTGAACCGGGCCGGTTCCTAATCGGCCGTCATTTGGAGCTGCTCCAAGAGGCCGGCTTTTCCGACAGGCGCAATCTGCGTCTGTGGGAGGAGGAGATCGAGGCACCGACGGCATCCCAGAACTATGCCTGTTTGCTGGGAATCGTCTGATCGAATCGCTGAGCGACGGGACGAGAAGGCGAGGACAAGACGCGATTCGCAGTGCTATTGCGGCAAGAAACATAGATCTCCAGACCCCCCGGCATACCCTGCATTTGACGGATGGCGGGCGCAACTAAGAGTGCCAAGAAAGGAAAGGCAGTGGCTGAAGCGCCGTTTGAAGTAGACAAGGCCCACCGCTGGTTTGGCATCGATCTGAACAACAGCATGATGGATGCACTTGACGCGGGGCTGGTGACGCCGGAGACGTGCGAGCCGTACATTCATGCGGTCCACGCCAGCTGCTATCACTGGATGCAGGTGGGAACAGTAGCCAATCATGCGCGCGGCGAGTTTGCGGTGGCGAGCGTGTATGCGGCAGCGGGTTTGGGCGAGGCTGCTCTGCGTCACGCGCGTCGCAGTCTGGACCTGATTGAAAGGAATCCCGACGAGGTGGAAGATTGGGACAAGGCTTTCGCGATTGATTCGCTGGCCAGGGCGTACGCTGCCGCCGGGGATACGGAGGCGGCGCGTGAGGCCAAAGGCCGGGCACAGGCTGCGGGCGAGGCCATACTCGATGAGGAAGATCGCGATATTTTTCTGAATTGGTTCAGGAGCGGCAATTGGCACGGCCTGTAGAGGCGGTCAATACAGGCGTGCGTTCATTGTAGAGGCATATTTCCCCGGGAGCGAGGCGGGCGCTCGCTCTGAACGCTATTCTTCCCCACAGATTCAGGCATCCTGCCATTTCTCATATACTTGGAGCCCGCGGCGCTCGCGGACGCCGTCGCGCCAGGCTTCGTTGCGGTTGTGCGTGCGCTGAAACTTTATGCGCAGGCCGGTGCTGGTAGAGTCCTCATGGCGGCTGTACCACTCTTCCAGACGCTGTTCCAGCCCGTCCTGCAGTGCGGCGAATTCGTCCCAGCCGGCGCGGTTGAGCTGTTCGCCGGGATCCGATTCCAGTTCAAAGAGATCGTGGGGGCCGTCGGGATAGCGTTTGACGAATTTGTGCTGCGGTGTGCGTATCATGCGCAGGTCACCGTACTCGCCGTAGCGGGTGTCGTCCCAGGCGTAACGGCCGCTGCCGTCGAGCAGATGGGCGTAGCTGGCGCCGGCGTAGTTGCGGCGCTCGTCGAGCTCGATGCCGGCCCAGTCACAGATGGTGCTGAAGGTGTCGTAGTGATCGACGCAGGGCTGGCTGACCTGGCCTGGTTTGACCAGACCTGGGGCGCGGACCATCAGGGGGACGCGGGTTGAGATTTCGTACATGTTGAGGGGGCGTGTGCTGTTGCCTTTGCCCCAGAAGCCGTTCTGGCCTACTGAACAGCCGTGGTCCGATGTGTAGATGACTATGGTGTTGTCGAGAGTGCCGTCCTGTTCCAGCCTGTCCAGGAGGCGGCCTGCTTCGCGGTCGATTTCGGTTACGGCGGCGTAGTAGCCGATATAGCGGGTGCGGATCTGCTGGTCGGTGGGTTGGAAGTCGCCAGCGAGGCCCTCGTTGCGCTGCCAGGGATGGGGGTGGTAGGCGGGGATGTCGGTGAAGGCGGCGTCTTTGAACTGGGCGGTCAATTCCGGGTCATGGGTTTCGGCCTGGTAGGGCGAATGGGTTGCGATGTAGCCTACCTTGAGGAAGAAGGGCCGATCGGCGGGCGCATCGTCAAGGAATTGGAGCGCGTGATCGGTGATGAGTGTGCTCTTGTTTCCCGTCAGTTCCACCGGTTCGCCGTTGAGGTGATAGGTATAGGCGCCGTTGTGGGCGCCCTGCCAGCGGGGGAGGCCGAAGGTCCAGTCGAAGCCAGGGGGAGTGCGGTGGGAACGGCCCATGTGCCATTTGCCCGAGAGGCCGCAGTGGTAGCCGGCGCTGGAGAGGAGCTGCGGCAGCGTCTCCTCCCCGGCCAGCCAGTCGTGATCACCGATGACTGATTCGGCCTCCTGGAGCCAGTCGTGGATGCCGACCTGCGAGGGTGTGCGCCCGGTCATGAGGCAGGCGCGGGCGGGGGAGCAGACGGGGCAGGGGGTGAAAGCGTCGGCGAAACGGGCGCCTTCGGTTGCGAGGCGGTCCAGGGTGGGCGTTTGGAGTTCGCTGTTGCCGTAGCATCCACTGGCCCACTGGCCATGGTCGTCGGTGAGGAAGAGGAGGATGTTGGGACTGGCCATGAGGATGTTCCTGTCGGGTTTGGTAGACGTAATCAGGTCTCAAAAGCAGAGTTTGTGCTAACGAGGCTTCGTTAACAGGTTGGTCGTGGGGATGGTGAAGCGGATGTCGATGTCCCTGTCAAGCACCACGCGAACTTTCAAACAGCAGATGATCGATTGCTGCAAGCGAGTACTCGAGAAATGACTCGACCTGCCAGCGTTCAACCGTCGGGAAAGACTCCAGGAAATCCTCAATTGAGGAACCGCTTGAGAGATAGGCCACCAGTATTTGCGCGGGAACGCAAGTACCGGCGAACACCAAGTCGCCGCTGTGGACTTCGGGATCTCGGGAAACAACCTGTGTCAACTCGACCTTATTTCCCTCAAGTAAAGCCACTTGTGAACCTCCTCCTGAAAACCCAAACCTCAGCCTGCACAGACAACATAATCTGTTGTTTCAGCCAAGAGAACAGTTGCTGCCAGCAGCGCGTCTTCTTTTCGTACTCAAGTCTTACGCAACCGGGTTCTCCAGGGTCATTCCATCGATCGTTATTCTGGCGACGTCGCCGCCTTGCAGGGTGAACTCGTCGGGTGGGACGATTCCTGTTCCGGTCATCAGCAGGGCGCCGTGGGGGAAGGTCATCTCGCGCATGAGGTATTCGGCCAGATCGGGGAAGGTGCGCTTCATCTGGCTGGTGGAGGTTTCGCCGGCGAAGGCGACGGCTCCGTTGCGCTCGATCTCCAGGTTGATGGACAGATCGGTGAGTGCACCGGCGGGGGCGAGGCGGATGCCGGGGCCGACCGCGGCTGAGCCGTCGTAGGTCTTGGCCTGGGGCAGATAGAGGGGGTTTGCACCCTCGATGTCGCGGCTGGACATGTCGTTGCCGACGGTGTAGCCGACGATGTGGGCTGCGGCGTTGATAACGAGGCAGAGCTCCGGCTCGGGCACGTTCCAGGTGGTGTCGGCGCGGATGCGGACGGTCTGGCCGTGGCCGACAGTGCGCCAGCCGACCTGTTTGAAGAAGATTTCAGGGCGGTCGGCATCGTAGACCTGTTGATAGACGTCGGCTGCTGTCTCGGATTCTGCTTTGCGGGCGTCACGGCTGCGGAGGTAGGTGACGCCGCTACCCCAGACTTCCTGGTGGTCGTCGAGGGGTGCGAGCAAAGCACCGGCGGCCTCTTCGCCGGTCGCCAGCTCGGTCAGAAGCGAATTCAGCTGGCTGTGTGGAAGAGCCAGCAGTGTGCTGAGCGTCACGCCGGCGGGAAGGAGATTATTGTCGACCGCCCAGCGCGGCCCTGTGGGTGAACTGTGTCGAGTGAGATACATTTTGGGCTTGCTCCTTCACGGGTGCGCTGGTTGGATTTGCCGGGTTATCCGTTCTGCTTTTTCCATTTCTCGTATTCGGTCCAGCCCTCGTCATTGAGGGGGTAGTACTTGCTGAGGGCGCCGCCTTCGGCCAGTTTGATGCGGCTGAAGACCTCCCACTCTTCGTGCTCGAGGGTGTGCTCGAGTACGAGGGGGATCATCTGGCGGGGGACGACGACGGCGCCGTCGTCGTCGGCGATAATGGCGTCGCCGGGCAGGACGAGGACGTTGCTGATGTTGACGGGCACGTTGAGGCCCCAAGGGAAGAGCTCGGCCTGAGATGCGTAGTTGGGCGTGAAGCCGACGGTCCAGAGGGGCACGCCGATCTGCTGGATGTTGGGCCAGTCGCGGACGCAGCCGTCTACGACGATGCCGGCACCGCCGCGGCCCTTGAAGTAGGTGGTCAGCATTTCGCCGACGCAGCCGGTGTAGCGGCTGGCGAAGGCCTGGATGACGAGAACGTCGCCGGTTTCAACGGTCTCGAAGACGGCCCAGAGCGCGCCGCGCTTTTCGGCGCCTTCCTGGGCGGCGCCGGAAAAAACGTCCTCTCTTTGGGGCATGAAAGCGAGCGTCACGGCGGGGCCGACAACTTTGGCACCGGGTGTGCGGGGTAGAGGGCCCTGGATAAAGGTATGACGGATGCCAAAGCGGTGCATGGTTGCGCTGGCGGTGGCCGTGCTGACTCGCTTTAGCTGCTCGATGAGTTCAGGCTGAGGGCGGGAAACTGGGCCGCCGTCGACGGGCAAGGGCACGCCGGCAGAGGGGACTTGGATGGCCGCGTAGTCGTGGGTGGGTCTGCTCATAGAGCGGGTTCCTCAGGTGGGTGAATCCGGATGGAATGGATAGGCGCCCGCGGTTTGGCTTGGGGCGCAATGGTTTTCTGATGGTATGCGAAGAAGTCGATTCCCGCAAACGTCAGGGGTATCGCGGACCTTGTGAGCAGGGAGGCGTGGTCGTTTGTCTGGATTGTGATTCTTGTGATTTATGTGATGGGCTGTGATGTGGGTGCGGGCAGACTGAGGCTGGGTCGCATTATTCAGAGTGTATTGAAGCCGCGCCAGCCGGGGAGTGCGGCTGACTGGCGGATCCATTCGACGATCTGCTCCTCGTCGAGTTCGCCTTCGTAGACGTCGATCCAGCGGGAGTCTTCGTCTTTGCCTGAGCCGGGTGGGACGGGGGTCAGGAGGGCGCCGTTCAGGAAGGTTACTCTGACATAGCGGGTGAGGACGTGGTAGCTGACGAACCATCCTTCGCCTTCGATACCGTAGAAGGGGGAGTTCCACCTCACGGCCTTGCGCACTTCGGGTACGTTGTTCACGATGAGGTCGTCGAGGCGACGACCGACATCGGATTTCCATTCCGGCATAGCGGCGATGTAGGCCTGCACGGGGGCGTCGCCGTCGCCTTTGGGGATCTGGGGATTTCCGCCTGAGAGGAGGACCGGCTTTTTGCCGGCGTTCGCCGACGCGGTCTCTTTCGAGTTTTTCTTCAGGTCTGTGGTTGTCTTTTGTGGCATGACTGTCAATTCCATTTGTGCTGGAGGAGGCTGAGTGGGCTACTCTTTCTTCCTGGTGTTGAAGGCCACGGCCTAGCGCATCAACTCCATGAAAGCAGGCTCGTCCAGTTCGTCACCTGCGTAGAAGTCGATAGCCCGCCATTTGTTTCCATCCAGGCCGGCGTTGAAGACATTTTTGGGGTCGGGGAGAAAGGCTCCCTGGTGGAAGGTGATCTTGACCTTCTTCTTGAAGGCGTCGCCGACGGCGATGATGCCATAGTGCTCCCATACGGGGGTGCCTCTCCACTTCCATTCTTCGGTGATTTCAGTACCAGCCTGGTGGAAGAGTTTGCGGAAGAGGGCCAGCTTTTCGCCTCTCCAGTCAGTCAGGGAGGCGATCCGCGCGTTGATTTTTTCGGTAGGGCTCAGATGGTCTTGTCGTTTTGAGGGGGCCTTGCGGGACTTTGCGGGTTTCCTGGACATTCATTTGTCCCTGGGGTGTCAGAACCTGCCTGGGGGCGGTGACTCCATTTATGCTATCGTATTTCTGGGCAGATCTTCAAGTGGGATGACTTTGCAGCGTGCAGTGCAAGTGTGTGTGCGCACCAGAGCACCCACAAGGGGTGCCCCTACCGGCATGGGGGAAGAAGCGGGCTAAGGGCGCGAAGCTTGCGATCCCAATTGGAAGCCAGC
This sequence comes from Caldilineaceae bacterium, assembly GCA_011523365.1. Classification (GTDB taxonomy): domain Bacteria; phylum Chloroflexota; class Anaerolineae; order Caldilineales; family Caldilineaceae; genus Bin5. The sequence goes on along the minus strand of WTGY01000179.1, from coordinate 159 downwards.
GGGCAGGGCAGATACAAGGGCTGGGGTGCAACATAGATTTGGGGTGGGGATAGTCTGGGGGAATTCATGGCGGCGGTGGCTGAAATTGTTTAACGACTTTGGGCGGGACGTGGTCTGGCTAGACACCTTCGATTAGGCACCTGTTACGAATATCGACAC
>WTGY01000095.1 GCA_011523365.1 Caldilineaceae bacterium | reverse complement strand
GTAACTACTAAGCCTGAGAGGTATCAGGGATGAAGGGTTGGTCAAGAAAGGCGTTGTGGATGGCATCGATGGCGTTGAGGCCGTGTTTACGAGCAGTAGAGATGTAGGAACGAATCGCACAGAAGATGTGGGCCCCGTCTTGTGTACGAAAGCAGCCGGAGACCTTCTGTTGGACCTTTATCATGCGCACATCGCGTTCGACGAGGTTGTTGTCAAAAGGGATGCGGAAGTCATACATGAAGGCCAGGACGCCGGCCTTATGTTTGTGCAAGCGGTCAAGCAGGTTTTTGGCTGGCGACTGTTTGGGTCGTCCGATCGGTCTGGGTTTTGTCTTTGGCGGGGAAGGGTTGGCGGCAAAACCCTGGGCAATGAGCGCATCGTACGCAGCCTCGTAGTAAGCCAGGCGGTCTCGCGGCAAGGCAGTGTGTGGTTCGGGGGTAGATGCGACTTCCTCTTTGATGGCGCACAACAAGCGCTTCATCTTCGCAGCCCATACCTGGTCGTACTGTTCAACGATAAAGCAGAGGTCGCGCAGGTGATGGACGTTGCAGAAGCTATGCTGACAGTCGCTGAACTTGAGGTAGGAGCGCCAGTAATCATGCACAGCAACGCCCTTGTAATGGGGCAGGATGTCTCCGGCTCGCATCCCGACATGTCCGCGTTTGTCATGCACGTGGTAATGGGTCAGTTTTTCTGTGCTGGCCACGTGCAACCACCGCAACCGCTCTGCGACACGCATGCCGCTCTCATCGAAATGGACGACAGGCGCAGCAATCAGTTGTTGGCGAATCTGGGCCAGGCTCCCCTGTGTGTGCCTGGCAAGTTGGCGCGTGGCGGCAAGTATCGCAGGCTCCGAAGGTGCATCCCCGTAGAGGGCAGTCAGCAACTCTCTGATGCGAGCGAAAGGGATGAACTGTTGGCCGTAGAGATAGCAGGCGAACGCCTTCAGACGCAGACCATACTGGGTCGGCTGACTCACGTTGGCGGGAAACGCTCCCTTCACGCACGCACCGCAGCCAGGACACTGCTTGACTTCTGCCTGATGCTCTGTCACTTCGATTCTGGCGGGTGGAATGTCGAATACCTGCCGTTTCTCGTGCTTCTTGACAGTCTCCGCATCCAGCTTTGTCTGGCAGTGCGGGCAATCCGCCAGTTGATGCACGATGACATGGTCCGGTTCCGCCACCTGCATCAGGGTGCGTCCCTTGTGCCCTCGCTGTCCACCGCGCGGCCGTTGCCCAGCGCGACGCAGACTCTTGCGCCTGCCTTTCTTCAGACCATCGCTGCTCGGCGGCTTGCCGCTGTTGTGACTGTCTTTCGCCAGTTGATCCTGCAACGCTTGGACCAACTCCTGTTGCACTGCCACCTGCTGCTGCAATTGCTGGACCGACTCCTGCTGCACTGCCACCTGCTGCTGCAATTGCTGGCTCAATTCCTGTTGCGCCCCAAATCGCTGCTGCAGAACCAAAACCAGCTCTATCAGGCTTTCTCTGTCTATTCGCTTTAGTTGCTCTCGGCCCAGCTGTTCCAGTTTGCTCATGTTTCTTACTTTACATCATCCAAGAGCAATCGCACATTGGCTCTTTTTCGGTACACAGGCTTAGTAGTTACGATTTTCATAGGTGCCTCTGTATCTGTGAAGGAAAGTCGTGCAGAATGGCCCGTGAAGGGGACAGCTTACCTCAACCCTTCAGGTCGGTAACTGTGATCCCCTTCAGAAAAGCATTCTGAGAAAAGAAAAACAGGATCAGGCAGGGAAGTATGATGATGAGAGCAGCGGCCATAAACAGATGCCAGGGCGTGCCTCGATAGGCAACATTGAAGTTTGCCAGGAACATTGTCAATGTAAAGTTTTCAGGCGTCGACAGAATGATCAGCGGTCCCAGAAAGTCATTCCAGAAGAATACAAAAGCGAAGACCGCGACCGCCGCCAAGGCTGGCTTCGAAAGTGGCAGAATGATCCGAATGAAAATGTGCCACCGCGAAGCGCCGTCCAAAATGGCCGCCTCGTCATACTCTCTCGGTATCGTCATGAAAAACTGGCGCAACAAAAATATATTCCACGCCGACCCAAACCAGTGCGGAATCATAAGCGGCCACAAGGTGTCCAGCCAGTTCAAACGCTGCCAGATGATAAATTGGGGCACCATCACGACCGCAAATGGGATCATGAGCGTACTCAGGATGCCCAGAAAGATGACGTTTTTGCCAGGGAATTCCAGGCGGGCAAAGGCATATGCCACCAGCGCGCTGGTAAATAGCGTCGAGACGACGCCATTTACCGTAACGATCGCAGTGTTGAGCGCATAGTTATATACAGGCGGATCAGTCTCGTACTGGATGGTGAAGGCAGTCAGAAAATTCGACCACATTACCGGCTTAGGTATCCATGTGGGCGGCAATGTAAAGACCTGGTTCGCAGGCTTTAGTGCCGTGTTTACCATCCAATAAAATGGCACGAGAAAGAGAAAGGCTGAGACAACCAAAATCGCGTAGATTGCAAACAACCGAATCAGCCCCGGCTGAAAACGGTTGCCAATCAGAATGATTCGTAGTCTGCTGGGCCGCGTGTGTGCCACGCTATGCAGCCTCTCAGTTGTCGGAACCGCCTCGTTTCCAACCACCACGTTCGAATCCCCCGATGCGTTAGCGCGCGCCGCCCTCGTAATAGACCCATCGGCCGGCGAGACCAAACTGGAAGACCGTCAGCCCGAAGATTAGCAGGAACATAATCCAGGCCATGGCGGAGGCGTAACCCATCTTAAGGTAATGGAAGGCGTTATTGTAGAGATGGAGGCCCAAAAAGAGGGTTGCATTGTCCGGGCCGCCTTTGGTCATCACATAGGGTTCGGCAAAGGTCTGTACCGATGCGATGATGCCCATCACCACGTTGAAGAAAATCGCTGGAGACAGCATGGGCAAAGTGATTGCCAAAAACTTCGATACCTCGCCGGAGCCATCGATGTCTGCAGCTTCATACAGCTGCTGCGGCATTCCCTGCAAAGCCGCCAGATAAATGACCATGGGAATGCCGATATTCCAAAGGCTCTTGACGATAAGCGACCCCAGTACTAATTCTCTGTCATAAAGCCAGTTTCGCCCCTCTAATCCAACCAGGGCCAAGCCATTATTCACGATTCCCAGCTCTACGTGATACATCCACACCCAAATGACCGATCCTGCCACGCCACTAACTACCGCCGGCAGATAGAACGCCGACCGCCAGAACCCCAGCAACCGTATCCGCTGATTCAAGAGCAACGCCAGTCCCAAGGACAACACCTGGCCAATGGGAACCGATATCAGAACAAATTTGAAGGTCACCCAGATTGAAGTACGAAATAACTCATCTGTCGTGAACATGTTGATGTAGTGAGTCAACCCGTAGAATCTGGGAGGTGCGATCATCTTCCACCGGAAAAAACTGAGGACGAAAGATGCCACAATTGGGCCGCCCACGAAGAGGATAAAGCCCACAACCCACGGCAAAATGAAGGCATATGCCACCATGGCATCGCGAAACCGCCTGCTTTGCCAAAAGCCGCTTCGAGATATCAGCCAAGTTGGGGTCACGGTTTTGCTCTGCCTCTATGCCGCGTTCAGGCGCTCGTCGGCCGGCAAGGTGACGTTTTGGCCGGTTCGCGCAGATGCCGAATGTTGGACAAAAGAAGGCCGCGAAGGCATACAGAGCACCTGATGCCTTCGCGTACCATCGTGAATTCTAGGGACCTGAAAACTTGGTCTAAATGTCAGAAATAACGGCCGTGACCTTTGGCGACACTTCAGGGAAGATATCCGCGGCTTTGGCGGCACCGGAATACACTTGGTCCAGCGCATCGCCAATCAGCTTCAGGGCTTCGCCTTCGTTGGCCGGGCCAGGTAAAATATGGCCGTAGGTTAGCGCGTCCGGGATCACGTCCCAGTCCACCTCAAAATCTACCTCCGCAACCCAAGGGAACGGTTCTATCTCATTTGAAGAGCGGCGCGTACCCGGGAAGTTCGCGTTCGAAGCGTAGTTGTAAATGCCCTGGGTGCTGGTATTGTAGTTGAGCCAGGTCCAGGCCAAATCCTTATGCTCGGAAGTCGTGGCAATGTTGTTGAACGCGCCGTGCGTGATGGTATCGCGGCGGGCTTGGCTCGGTTCGGCGACTACGTTGAAGCGGAAGCCGGCGTCAACAAGACTTCCAGTAATCCAGGAACCCATCCGCTGCATCCCAATCTTACCTGCTGCCAGAAGCTCTGCCGCCGCCCCGGCGCCGCCAATGCCAATAATCTGGGAAGGTGACGGCATCACATTGCCGTCGAGAAGCATGTCCGCCCAATACTGAATCGCCTGAATTGTCTCTTCTTTATCAAGCCTGGATTCAAGGAAATCCTCGCTGTAGAAGCTGCCGTCGTTCTGCCAAGTCTGCTTGACGCTGAACATGTGCCAGCCAACCGGAATCGTCTCCGACCCCCAAATCTTATTGTCGGGATCGCTGATGGCCCGGGCCTTTTCTTCATAGTCAGTCCAGGTGAAGCTGTCCTTGTTCGGATATTCGACACCCGCTTCGTCAAACAGATCCGCGTTGTAGAAGGTCACGTGCGGAGCAGCCGCATCGGGAACGCCGTAGCGCTTTCCTTCCACGACCGGATAGTTCCACCAGTTCTCATAGAAGTCCTCGGCATCGAAGCCGGCCTCGCCATCGACATAAGGCTGGACGTCGATGAACTGATTATTGCGTCCCATGTCGAGCGCCATCGCCTCCCAGCTGCGAACGACGTCGGGCAGTGTGCCGGCCGCTGCCAGCGCCGGAATCTTGGCGTGAAACTCGCCAATCTGCTCAACGCTGACCACAATGTCGGGATACTCTTCATGGAATGATTCAAGCGTCAATGCCACGCCCGCGGCTGGATCATGGCGACCATAGCGAATCGTAACCGGCTCCGCCATTGCTCCTTCGCCCATTGAGCCGTCGTCCGCGGGTGCGGTAACTGGCGCGCAGGCTGCCAGTACAGCCGCGCCGGCAGCTGTCCCACCCAACTTGAGAAACGTTCGTCTGGACAGGTTTTCTCCGTGCTTCATCGTTGGACATCTCCTCTGTGAAGTCAATTGTGAATGCCTCTGAAAACTGCTTGACGGGGCTTTCGCTAATCCTATGGAATTGAAGCATATTGTCAATATTTTCACATGCTCAAATTGTGTTCCTCTGACGTCTGTTTTTTGGCATCCAAGGTCCTGGCCATGGGGTATGGTTGGAGCCTCTCGAAGATCTCCGTTCCTCCTCCGGATCTTTCCCCCGCACCGCTGCGCCTGTCTCTCAAACTGGCATCAAAGAACAAGAAAAGTTCACGAAGTTAGGAGTGGCTCCCTGGGCATCTGGCATTGCCGCGTGTCAGCACTTCTGGGTGTCCGAGGAAGAAAGGCAGTCCCGCGTAGACGTCACTTCTTTGGGGCCAGGAGTCTGTTAGGCGGTGAGCCACAGAATGGGCTCTGCAATGTACTCGCGCACAGTGTTGAGGAAACGCGCCGCCGGGGCCCCATCCACGACGCGATGATCAAAGGTCAGGCTGAGTGCAACCATCTGACGGGGCACGACTTCCCCATCGTGTACGGCCGGTTTGCAGGCAATTCGCCCGATGCCCAGGATGGCGGCTTGGGGCAAATTGATAATTGGGGTAAAGGCGTCAATGCCGTACATGCCCAGATTCGTGATCGTGAATGTTCCGCCCTGCATCGCCTCATGATTCAAGCGTTCCTGTTGTGCGCCCTCGATCAAGCTGGCAGACTCGGCCGCGATCACGCGCAACGACTTCGCCGGCACGTCCCTCAGCACCGGCGCTAGCAGTCCCCGCTCGGTTTCCACCGCGAAACCGATGTGAATCTCTTTGTGAAGAATAAGACCCTCATCACCCCAACTGGAGTTTAGCGTAGGATGCTCCTGCAACGCAGCAGCAGTCAGCTTGATGTAAGTGTCGTTGTAACTGGGTACCGCCAGCCCGCGTGGAGCATAGCTTGACTTCAGCTGTTCACGTAACGCTACCAACTCGGTTGCGTCGGCCTCGGTCGTCAGCGTGACAGGCGCAGTTGTGCGCGCGCTCTCTGCCATCCGTTGGGCCGTTATTTGGCGAATGCGTGTGTGTGGCAAGACTTGCCCCGCTGTCTCATCCGCAGGCACCGGTTGACGTCGGGCCCCGATGGCAGCCTCGACATCCTCGCGTTGGATACGGCCGCCCGGACTGGTCGCCGCCAGCTCTTTCAACGAAATGCCCGCTTCCGCAGCCATGCGGCGCGCCACTGGGGAAATGTCCACCCCAACCGGTTCAACAATCGTCTCAGCCGCGGCGCGTACATCCCGCTCAACGATGCGTCCTGTGCGGCCGCTCCCTGACAGCCGGGTCCAGTCCACACCCAACTCCCCGGCTACCCGCCGCGCACGGGGGCTGATGGTTGGAGCGCCGCGACCGTCCGCGGCGACCGTTTTCGTCGCCGGATTCCCTGGGACAGCAGGCTCTGCAGTACCGGTCGGACTCGCTTTGCTGGCCTGCCTCTCCTGCTCTTCCATTGGAAGGGGCAGGCTACTCTCCGCGGGCAGCGATTCACCTGCCTGGACGATGAAGGCCAGCAGCGCACCCACAGGAATGACGTCACCTGGTGTCGGCGCACTGGAGGGCAGATGCAGGATTCCGGACTCGAATACTTCGACCTCCTGCGTAGCCTTGTCGCCCTCCACTGTAAAAAGTAGGTCCCCCGCCTGAACTTCGTCTCCGTCCTGCTTCAGCCATTCGCCGAAGACCCCCTCTTCCATCGTCCAACCCAGACGCGGCATCGTCACTTCGTAAGCCATCGGATTTCCTCAAGTGAACAACTTAGATATCGGAGGTGTTGGTGGATGCAGTTTCGCCGGAATCCAAATGTCTACGTTATTCAGCAAGCAGGTCTCGAATGCTCTGCCCGATGTCATCAGATTCTGGAACAATGGCAAGCTCCAGCGGCGGACTGTAAGGAGTCGGCACATGCGCGCCGTTCAGGCGGCGAATTGGCGCGTCCAAGTCGTCAAATCCCTCGTCGATAACCTGCGCCGCTATTTCAGCGCCCACACCGCACGGTTGAAATGTCTCGTCCACAATCAGAAGCCGTCCCGTCTTGCTGACCGACTCCAGAATCGTCGCCATATCGAGGGGAGCGATCGTGCGCGGATCGATCACCTCGGCCGAAATTCCATCCTCTGCCAGCTTGTCACACACGGCAACAGACTTGTCTACCATCGATCCAATCGCGACGACCGTGCAGTCCGACCCCTCCCGCGCGACGCGCGCCTGCCCGAATGGAATGGCGTGGTCGCCTTCCGGCACCTCGCCGCGATTGAACAACAATGACTTGTGTTCAAGAAAAAGCACGGGGTCGTCGCTTTGCAGTGCTGTCGTGAAAAGCCCCTTGGCGTCACTGGGAATGGCTGGGACCACCACCCTGAATCCGGGAATATGGGCGAATATTGGATAGTAGCTGCCCGAGTGATGGGTTGCAGCCGAATGGCCGATACCAATCGCACCGCGTAGCAATATGGGCATCTTAAGTCGGCCGCTGCTCATGTACTGCATCTTGGCGATCTGGTTTACCAGTTCGCCAAAAGCGTCGAGGATAAAGTCCAGAAACATGAAGTCGACAACGGGCCGCGTACCGGTCATGGCCGCGCCCGCGCACATGCCGACAAAGCCGCGCTCGCTGATCGGCGTGTCACATAGGCGCTCTGGCCCGTACTTGTCGTACAGGCCGACTGTCGTATTGAAGTTGCCCCCCCGTTCGCCGATTCCTTCGCCGACCACGAAGATCGAGGGATCGCGCGCCATCGCGCTGTCTAGGGCCTCCAGCGTGGCTTCAACGTAAGTCAACTCTCGCATGGCCTTCACCCCTGATTGAATACGTGTTCACTGACCGTGTCCGGCTCCGGCCATGGGCTGTTGCGGGCGAACTCCTCCGCGTCCGCTACCATCTCCTTCACCTCCGCCTCAATCTCGGCCAGCGTTTCAGTGCCCGCCTCTTCATTCTTCAGGAGCCACTCGTTGTAGCGCGTAATCGGGTCACGCGCCTTCCACTCCTCCACCTCTTCCGGCGTGCGGTACCCGGCGTCTCGCATGCCCTCTGCATGGGCACGCGTGCGATAAGTTAGGCACTCGATCAAGGTCGGTCCTTCGCCCCTACGTGCCCGTTGCACCGCCTCCTCAGCCGCCTCGAAGACGGCCAGTACGTCGTTGCCGTCTACAGTAAGACTCTCCATCCCGTAAGCTGGCCCTCGGTTGCCCACGTGCGGATTGCCCGCCGAATAAGCAAAGGGCACTTCGGTAGCATACATGTTGTTTTCGCAGACAAACAGCGTTGGCAGCTTCCAGATGCTGGCCAGGTTCAGTCCCTCGTGGAACGCGCCGTTGTTCACCGCCCCATCGCCGAAGAAAGCGACGCCGACCTGGTCTGTTTTGAGCAGCTTGAACGAGTACCCAGCCCCCGTCGCCTGCAGAATACAGGGCCCGACGATCCCGCTTGTTCCCATCATCCCCACTTCCGGCTTGAAGAGGTGCATACTGCCTCCCCTTCCCTGCGAGCAACCCGTCGCACGTCCGAAAAGCTCGGCAACCACCTCTCGCGGGCTGACTCCCTTCGCCAGCGCGTGCCCATGCCCCCGGTGCGTACTGAACACGGCATCGTCAGGGCGCAGATGCGCACACAAGCCGGTCGCAATCGCCTCTTCGCCGACGTACGTATGACAGGCTCCGTGAATCAGACCCATCTGATGCGAACGGGCCAGCTGCTCCTCCGTGTAGCGGATGATCAGCATCTGCCTGTAGAGAGAAAGGAGTTGCTCGGACTGGGCCATGTCACCCACCTCCTATGCGTTGAGTTTGTCGGTCTTCTGCCGGCCGGCGTAGCCTCAGGCCGGCACCACTGCAGGCATCCCCGGATGCGACCCGCTCACATTCTTGGCCAGATTGCCGCCATCCAGCGGGATTAGAGCGCCTGTCATCCAGCCAGAGGCATCGGAGGCAAGAAATATCGCCGGCCCTTTGATGTCGCTGGGATCACCCATGCGGCCAATCGGCAAACCCCTCAAGTAGGAAGCCCCTAGAACGGGGTCCGCCGCGATCCGTACGCGCAAGTCCTCGTTCATAATCTGAGCGCATACAATGGCGTTGACGCGCACGCCCAAACTGCTCCACTCAGTGCTCAATTCCCGAGTCATTGCTGCCACCGCCCCCATCGCCATGCTGTAGGCAATATGGTTGCGGCCTAGCGCGCTCAACCCGGCGATGGAAACGATGCTGAAAATGCTGCCACGCCCTTGAGCAATCATCCGCTTGGCAGCTTCCTGCGTGCAGATATACCGGCCGACAACCAGATTCTGCATCACTTCTTGAATTTCGTCCTCGGTCAAATCCAGGGGGTCGTTGCGGATTCCTTCGCCAGCGATGTTGCTCAGCACATCGACACGCCCGAATTCGTTGTCGACCTGTTCGAACATGGCCCGAATCTGATCCGGGTCGGAGATATCACAGTTGACCGGCAGGGCCCGGCGGCCCAACTTCTCAATTTCGTGCGCGGTCTCCTGTGCGCCGACCTCGTTGATGTCGAGCAGAACGACATCCGCCCCGACCTCGGCGAAGCCCATTGACGTGATCCGTCCCATGCCGCTGGCCGCGCCCGATACGATCGTCACGCGGCCTGTCAGGTCAAAAAGTGGGTGGGTCATCGCGCTCGATCTCCTTTGCAGATTCGTAACTACTAAGCCTTAAGTAACGAGAAAGAGCTAATGTGCGATTGCTCTTGGAT
>WTGY01000054.1 GCA_011523365.1 Caldilineaceae bacterium | reverse complement strand
GCCCGACCGCCCAGAACTGCAGTTTTTAGTAGTCAGTTTTTAGTTTTTAGTGGTTGGTTTGGGGCGTTGCGGGTGGTTGGAGTTTGTGGTGGGTTGGAATTGGGCGTATAACGGGGGATGAGTTTTGGAACCATTTGCGGACAGGACAGCCCAGGAACCGGAGGGAGCAGGTAATGAAGATTACGGATATGACGGTTGAGCGGTACGCGTGGCCGCGGCCGAAGCCGATCAGCAACGGGAAGTACACTTATGTGGACGTGAGCCTGAATCTGGTGCACATTTACACGGACGAGGGGGTTACGGGTGTGGGCTGGGGAGGCGGTACGGCGTCGGGGCAGGGGAGCGATCTGACGACGACGCTGATCGACTACTTCAAGCCGGTTGTGGTGGGGGAGAACCCGTTCAACTACCGGCGCATCTGGGAGGATATGTGGCTGCCGAAGCTGGTGGGGCGGCGGGGGCTGTCGACGCGGGTGATCAGCGCCATCGATATTGCGCTTTGGGATCTGATTGGCAAGGCGGTGGGGCGGCCGGTTTACCAGCTGCTGGGGGGGTACCGGGACAGCATTCCAGCTTACATCGCGGGCGGCTATTACGAGGAGGGCAAGGGTCTGCGGGAGCTGGCGGAGGAGATGGAGGAGAACCTGACGCTGGGGGCGAAGGCGATCAAGATGAAGGTCGGCGGGGTGCCGATCAACGAGGACGTGGAACGGGTGCGGGTGGTGCGGGAGACGATCGGGCCGGATGTAAAACTGCTGGTTGACGCAAACAACGCGTACAAGGCGCACGAGGCGATCGAGATGGCGCGCAAGATGGAGAAGTATGAGCCGTTCTGGTTCGAGGAGCCGGTGGCGCCGGACGACTACAGGGGGCACGCCCGCGTGGCACGGTCGACGACAGTTCCGATAGCAACCGGGGAGAACGAGTACACGCGCTATGGTTTCCGGGACCTGATCGAGCGTGAGGGGGCGGCGATAATCAATGCGGACGCGCAGATTCTGGGGGGCATCACGGAGTTCATGCAGGTGGCGGCGCTGACATCGGCGGAGGACCTGGTGATCGCTCCGCACGGGGCGCAGGAGGTACATGTCCACCTTGTATGCGCCATCAATAACGGGTTGATCCTGGAGTTTTACCGGGAGACGGTGGACCCGCTGCGCATGCAGATTTTCGAGGAGACGATGAAGCTGGACGCGGACGGCAGTGTGGACGCGCCAGACCGTCCGGGGTTGGGGATCACGCCGAATTACGAGCTGCTGAAGCAGTACAGGGTAGGGTGATAGAACGAGGTAGTCGAAAGGCCTGTTTAATTCAGGGACTGCGACCTGGCGCAGGACCAAGTCTCAATAGACCGGCATGGTCCATGTCAACGCCGGAGAGTTCGGGTCGATAGGCGTAGAGCTTTACCGGATGGTACAGGTACAGCCAGTGTGGGTTGTGGTGCAGCCAGGATAGGCAACGGCTGTAGGCTTCTCTCCTTTTGCCGTTGTCAACAGTGAGGTGGGCAGCATCGATCAGCTTGTCGGCATCGCCGTCCGTAACGCCTTGCCACCAGAGTCCCTGTGTCTGGCTGGAGATCTTCTCCTGCAGCACGCGGTAGGTGCTTAGCGGGCTCGAATCGAACAGGGCGATTTGGCCGATGCGCTTTTGGCTGGTGTCCATGGCGTATTTGGGGCGATCGGTCTCTTCTTCAATGCGGACAGGGATGCCGATGCGGGCGAGTTGCTCCTTGATCAGCGCCGCCACTTGGGGTGCGCGGTCGGGGATGACGAGAGGCGTGCGCAGGAGGAGCTCGTCCGGCATGTCACAGGCGTCAAAAAGCTTTTTGGCGCGCTCGGGATCATAGCCGTGGGGACGCAGGGCGTCGGAGAAGCCGTAGTGAAACGGGCTGACGACGGTCGCCGCGGGCTCGGCAAGTCCAGGCCAGACGTTTTCGATGATTTCGTCTACGTCAACCGCCAGATTGACGGCCAGACGGGCTTGTGGCTGGGAAAAGGGGATTTCATAGCCGTTGAGGAAGGCGGTCACGGACAGTGTGTTTGTGGTCTTGCGCCAAGTCAGTCCGTCGTTATCGGGAAAGGACGGCAGAAGTTCAAGTCCGGTGGCCAGATCTGCCTGGTCGTTCAGCAGGGCGTCGTGCCGATCTGATGCGGACTCCATCTGCGAAATGATCAGTTCAGAGAACTGCGAATCATGATCGGGTCCGTCCACGCATGACAGTTTGAGCAGCTCGCCCTCCACGTACTCTTCGAGCCTGAAAGGACCTGTGCCCAGTGGTGGGGCGGCGGCGCCGGTCTGCTTCCCCACATAGACTGCGGCGAAGATGTCGGCCAGGTCGCCCGTTGGCGAGGAACTTTGGACCCGCAGTTGTGTTTTGCCTACAGGCTCAAAGCTTAGCGGTTCGAAGTAGGGCGAATAGACCCCGCCCATTCCGAATGAGCCGCCTGCTCCGCGCATGCGTTCCAGACTTTGGATGATGTGGTCGCTCGTGCAGGGTGAGCCATCGTGGAAGCGGGCATCGTCGCGCATCGTAAGCAGCCATAGGCGCCCGTCGTTTCGGACCTCGTAAGAGGCGATCAGGCCGGGCATGACGCGTCGACCGCGCCAGTGCATGAGCGGTTCGTACACCAGTGCGAGGATGGTCTGCAGGTCGGGCTGATCGGTGGCGAATTCCGGCTGGAGCAGGTTCACTTGCGATTGGGCGATGCGCAATCGGGTCACTTGCGCGCCTCCTGTGCTTGTACAGTTGCATGCACGGCGAGAGTCCTTCTGTGTGCATGGCGAATCGCGCCTGGAGGGCGCGACGCCGACATTGGGGTCAGGTCTGCAGTTTGGGATCGAGTCTGTCGCGCAGCCAGTCGCCGACGATGTTGATGGAGAGTACGGCCGTCATGATGGCGAGGCCCGGAATCGTTGCCACCCACCAGGCGACGGCCAGGTAGTTCTTGCCTTCTGCCAGCATCAGGCCCCAGGATGAGTAGTCGAGGCCGCCCGGTCCCAGGCCGAGAAAGCTGAGCGCGGCTTCGGCGATGACCATTTTGGCAAACTCAAAGGAGGTGAGGACGATCAGCGGCGCGGCGACGTTGGGAAAGATGTGCCTGAGCATGATGCGCGCATCGCCGGCCCCGATGGCCTTGACGGCCTCGACATATTCCACCTCTTTGAGAACGAATACTTTGGAGCGGACAACCCTTACATAGGCCGGCCACCCTCCAATTGCGAGGACGATGATCATGTTGACAAGGCTGGGGCCCAGTACGGCGATTACGGAGATCGCCAGCAGTATGAAGGGGAAGGCAAGCTGCACATTGACGAACCAGTTTACGATGTCGTCAAACATACCGCCGTAGTAGCCGCTCAGGACTCCCAGCACAGTGCCGATCAGTACGGAGATGAGTACGGCTATCGTGCCGACGCTGAGAGAAATTCTTGTGCCGAAGACCATCCGGGTCAGGATATCGCGTCCGAGGTGGTCGGTACCAAGAGAGTGACCGGGCGTCAGGGGAGGCAGAAACCTCTTGGCAAGTTCCTGATGGTCAGGCGTGTAGGGCGCTACGTTCGGTGCAAATGCAGCCAGACCGATCATGATGATGATCACGGCGGCAAACGGGATCATGCCTCTGTCACCGGCTCTAACTTTCATCGCCTAGCCACTCAGCTCAGGTTGACCCTGGGGTTCAGGAATGCGTAGGACAGATCGACCAGAAAGTTGATTAACACATAGATTGAAGCCACGACCAGGACCGCAGCCTGAACGACCGGATAGTCGCGACCGTAGATCGCGTTCACGGAGAGGCGGCCGATACCGGGCCAGGCAAAAATCGTCTCGGTGATGACCGAACCGGCCAGGAGTGCGCCCAAGTCGAGGCCGATCAGTGTCACGAGGGGGATGACTGCGTTGCGAAAGGCGTGGCGCCAGAGAACGACGCGGGCGGACATGCCTTTGGCCCTGGCGGTCATGATGTACTCGGCCTGCAGGACTTCCAACAGCTCCGATCGGAGCAGGCGGGCGGTGCGGGCCATGTTGAACATGCCCAGCGTTATACCGGGCAGGATGAGGCTGCGCCAGCCGGCGCGTGTGCCGGTGGCGGGCAACACGCCGAGATTCACGGCAAACACGAGAATCAAGAGGATGCCGAGCCAGAACACGGGCATGCTCTGACCGATAAGGGCCGCGCCCATGACGGTGCGATCGATCCAGGTGTTGCGCTTGACTGCTGCCAGCACACCGAATGGAAGCGCGACGATGAGAGAGAAGGCGAGGGCGGTAAGCGCAAGTCTTGCGGTTGCCGGCACGCGTTCCAGGGCAAGATGCAAGGCGTTTTCGCCACTGCGCAGCGACTTTCCAAAGTCGCCGCGCAGAACGCCGGAGAGAAAGTTCCAATACTGCACGGGAAGGGGGCGGTCGAGGCCGTGCAACTTGCGTAACGCCTCAAGCTCTTCGGCGGTCGTGTCGATGGGCGCGAGCAGGCGAATCGGATCGCCGCTCAGGTGCATGAGAAAGAAGACGACGATGGAGACGCCCAAAAGAATGGTCAGCGACTGCCATGCGCGTCGAATGATATAGGACCAGAAGTTGCTCAAGGGCTGCGTTCCTCAGTCCAGCGTTGGACATCGATGAAATTGAAGCGGCCAAGTTTGATCGTGGGGGCGACGACACAGGTCGGAAACCACAACTCGTCGGCAAACTGAACTTTTCGCTCTTTGGATATACCCTCGACCGTTTCGAAGGCCGAGAACATGCGGTCCATCCAGCGGAAATTGCGAATGGGGCCGGAAATGCGGCCGTTCTCGACAAGGAAGAGTCCGTCGCGAGTGGTGCCGGCCAAGTGCCCTTCCTTGCCTGAGAGTGGCGAGACGAAACCGTGGAACCGGCTTACCAGCACACCGTATTCGGTGGACTCGATCAGGTCGGAGACGGAACTGTCGCCGCCCTCGATCACGAGGTGCTGCGGTGAAGGACCGAACTCGTTTGCGGGCATCTGTGCGTGGCCCGTGGGGGCGCGGCCAAAGCTGGCTGCGCTGGTGAGGTCGTGGGCAATGCCTTTGGCGACACCGTTGACGATGAGGTCGAGGCGCTGCTTGTCGACGCCTTCGTAGTCGAATGGCATTGGCGGCAGGCCGTCGGTCATCATCTCATCGTAGACGGTAATTGTGTCTGCGGTGATCTGGCGGCCGAGATTGTCAAAGACGATGTTGTCGCGATTGCCGGCAGATTGCGCGCCCCAGACGCCGAGGCTCCTGAAATTCAGGTGGAAGAAAAGCTGCGCGACGGCAGGCGGCTCGAGAATGGCGGTCATGGGCCGGGCTTCAATCAGCTTGGGGCGGCGGCCCATCAGACACTTGACCGCAGCCTGCCTGGCCTGATCTTCGGCATTAAGCGCTTCAATGTCGCGACCTATCCACGTATTGTAGCCCGAGGCGTTGTTTGCGGCGTCCAGCGCCACGGCCACCAGGGCGATGATCGAGAAGGGAGCGTAGCGACGCAGTCCAGCCGAGTTTCCCACCGCCATTTCCAACCGGCGTACCCTGACGTTGCCGGCACCGTTCACACCACAGCTGCGGAAGAGGTTACAGACTCTATCGACGATATGGGCTCGCTCTTCTGCTCCGCAGCTCGCTGTAGCAGGGTTAAAGGTAACCACGCCACGGCGTTCATCTGTTGAATCGAATTTCAAGGGGTATGTGAAGTCGGGCAGTGCGGCGCTTGGGGAAACGGTAGCGGCCAACTCTTCACTGCGAAGCAACGCCCGCTTCACTGCATCTTGCGAGAGATCGTTGCCCTTGACAATAACCAACCGGCCGTCCCAGACGGTGCGGAAGTAGATCTGGTAGTGGGTTTCGGTCACGTTCTGGTGAATGGCGAGGTTGGCGAAACGCGTCAGATCTGTGTTTTCCGCCGCAATCAGGACTTCGGTGGCGTCGGCGGGACTCGCCCGCAGGCCGAACTCGATTGTCTCCAGAGCCTGAGCCTCGCCGAGGGGCATGTCAGTTTTGTTGTCGGTGCTCATCCGATGCCTCCTCCAACCTTGACTTGCTCGAAGCGGGCCGGCGGTCCACCTTGTCCGGTGGGGATGAACTGCCAGGGAAGCCCCTTACCGCAGCTGGAGATGCCCACCACCCGGTCCTCGCCGGGGCCGGCGATTCCACTGCAGTTGCGCCAGAAAATGGGCGCCTCCCCGTAGATGACCGGGTTCTTGACCAAGCCAACGATTTTACCGCCGCGAATTTGCCACCCGCGTTCGCCCATGAAACTGAAGGTGAGACGTTTGTCATCGATATCCCCGCCCTTGAAGGTCTCGATGTATAGTCCGTCATCGGTCTCAGAGATGAGTTGATCGCGTGTCGATTCCCCGGGCACGAGAGAGAGATTGGTGATGCGCACCATGGGGATGCGATTCCAGCTGCTGGCGCGGGCGGTCCCATTGCTGGGTAGTTCCAGTTCCGTGGCACATTCGCGGGACATCAGGTAGTTTGAGAAAACGCCTTCCTTAATGATGGGAATGCTCTGGGCCTTGACACCCTCATGGTCATAGCCATAGGTAGCGACCGCCTTTGGCCGGGTTGCGTCAGCGACCATATTCACCAGCTCGGACGCGTACTGGAATTCGCCAAGGTGGTGGACTTGCAGGAAACTGGGCCCGAAGTTATCCGACTCGTCACCGAGGGCGCGGTCCATTTCGATGGGATGGCCCATGGTCTCGTGAAGCACCATGCCAACAAGCGTCGGGTCCAAGATAACCGTTGAGACAACATCGCTGCAAGGGGGGGCATCCAGCAGTTCGATGGCTTCATGAACCATTGTAGCGGCCGCCTCAACCGGTTTGAGAGCCCGGACCAGCTCGAATCCTCCCGTTCCAAAATCGGTATGACTATAGGGATAGGTGCGGCGAAAGACCTGGCCTCGGTTAGAGACGGTAACGGCCAATCCTGCGCCGGTCAGGGTGATAGTCTGCCCGATTTCGGTACCTTCCGATGTAACCAGCTGGGATGTCTCGCGGCGGAAGTCGAGTTTGGCCTGAGTCTTGGTCACTTTGTCGCTGGCGCCGGCCATGGCCTGCATGATGGCGTGAACCATCTCGACCTTTTCGGCGACAGGCATTGTGAAGGGGTCCTGTTCACAGGGCGTTTCGTAGGTGGCCCGGACGGGGGGTTTTTCAGCCAGCCTGACGGTTCGCGTGCGACGGGGCATAGCCCGGGCGAGCGAGATTGCTTTGCTGACCGTTTGCGACGGCTGTGGTTGGGAAAGGTTGTCGCTGGCGAATCCCCACTGGCCGTCTACGAGGACGCGGATTCCGAATCCGCAGGTTGTGAATTCGGAGACGCCGGCAGCGCCGTCCGTACCGTTTATCGCATGCTGGGACTGATCTACGACGCGGCCTTCGGCATACTGTGCTCCCATGGACACGGCCATCGATACCAAGTCGCGTGCGAGGTTTATCATCCGGTTCGCTCCGTTTCAGACCTGCTGAATTGTTGTGCAGTTGGGAAAAAGGCCCCCTCCCCGGAACTCAAATGGGGAGGAGGCCTTTGTGTCAGGCGCCTATCATAGACAGAGGCCCCAGAAGATCAGCGGTCTCCGGTCACGTCGATGGAGGCGTCGATCTTGAGGCGGCCGTCGGGGAAGGGTGCGAATTCCTGGACGCGGTCGTGGACGCCCCACAGGATGTATTGCTGGTGCAGAAATACGACCGGCGCATCTTCACGGAAGTATTCGACAGCCTCCTTGACGATGTCGCGACGCGCTTCGACGTCGGTTTCGTTGATAGCGGCGTCGGACAGTTCGTCGAACCTGGCGTCAGGATGCTGATCGTTCGGGTGGGTCGAATGCCAGATTGACAACATGCGGGCGGCGTCGGGCACGGTCATGTAACCCAGCAAGAAGACCGGGCCGCCTTCATGGCTGTACTGCTCCTCGCTGAAGACGCCCCATTCCAGCGTGTCCACGGTGGCATTGATGCCAACTTCCTTCAGCTGTCCGGCCACGGCCTGGGAGATTTCGGCATCCATCATATAGCGGCCGCGCGGGCTGACGATGCGTAGGTCGAATCCATCGGGATAGCCGGCCTCGGCCAGCAGCTCTTTGGCCTTTTCCGGGTCGTAGGGATAGGCTTCGAGGGCGGCCTGATAGCCCCAGTATTCCTCGGACAGGACCTGGCCCTCGAGCTTCTTGCCGAAGCCGTCAAGGATGTTGGCGATGATGGCATCCTTATCCACGGCGTAGTTGATGGCCTGGCGAACGCGCCGGTCGGTGACGGGCGTATCGATCTTGGTATTGAACAGCAGGAAGACCGAGCGCATACCGGGGCGGCTGACGACGCTGAGGTCCTCCCGGTTCTCGACTTCCTGCACGGTGGCCGGTTGCAGGTCGGTGGCGATGTCTGCCTCGCCGGCAAGGAGCGTGGCCACTCGGGAGGCGATGTCAGGAACGGTGCGGAAGGTCAGCACATCGATCTCGGGCTCGTCACCCCAGTAGTTCGGGTTTTTGCGAAGCGTGATGTGATCGTCCTTGACCCACTCTTCGAGTACGTAGGGCCCGGTGCCAACAGGATTGGAGGCAAAGTGCTCCGAGCCGTGTTCAGTGATGTAGCCCTCCGGCACGATGGGGAACTTGGCGGTGACATAGAGGTCGAAGAGGGGGATGATGCCGTTGGTGTGGAAGTTCACGGTGAGATCATCCACGATTTCCACGCTGGAAACGTAGCGTGTCTCTCCCTTGCGCATGGAATCGCTTTCAGGCGCCATGACGCGGTCGAAACTGAACTTGACCTGCTGGGCGTTGAGGGGTTCGCCATTGGAGAACTCAACACCTTCGCGCAGTTTGTATTGCCACACGGTGGGCTCGATCTGCTCCCATGAGACCGCCAGGTTGGGCTGGAGGGTCATGCTATGGTCGTAGTCCAGTAGTGTCTGCTGAATGTGGTTGCCGACATTCACGATTACCTGGGCGGTGACCCATTGCATGTCCATCGTCCACGGTTCAGTTCCCTGAACGATTACGAGCTCCTTCTCCGCTTCCATTGCTTCCTGACCTTCTGCCTGCTGGCCCGCCGCGGAAGGTGCAGGTTGAGCGACGCAGCCGGCCAGGAGCATCGCTACTATCAAGACATAGGCTAGTGCGAACATCGTCTGTTTCTTTCGCATCACTCTCTTGCCTCCTTGTGGCTGAATGTGATGAGGTACTCTCTGTCGGAAACTGTCGAAAGCAGGCACTGAGTTACGGTTGTTCTCAAACAGATCGTTGCCGTTCCCAACCACATACCTTGCATACGGTCTGCAGGAAGTTGGTGAACAACGGGTCGTCAAAGCAGTACACCGCCTCGAGGAAGATGATGGCCCTCCAGACAGTGATGGATGAGTCTAAAGTGGCGAATTCGTGAATTCTCAATGGGTCTCCGATGAGGGGCTGCTCAAAAGGTGGACAAAGCGGCTGACCTTGGCATCCCGTTCATTGAGGAAGGGACGCTTGTCGAAAAGGGAAGGGGAACCGAGGCAGGACGGCAATGCGAATTGGGACTCGAATGGAGTGAGAAAGCCTGCTCGGAGCGGCAACGGGGTGTGGTACTCCAGCTGCGTCTCTTAGTCTCTAATTCCCGGTCGCACTCCCCTACATTTGGTTGTACTGGAACCAGATGGAGAATCGAACTTCAGGCGTGTATAAATGTAATATAATAGGTGGCCGGGCTGCTGTCAAGGAGGTTTTTTCGTCAGCCATGGCAGTGGTGACGCGTATGGGGGGTGGGCAGGCACAAGGCCTGCCCCTAACGGAGGTTGAGGGGTGATGGAGAGGGTGACGCGTATGGGGGGCGGGCAGGCACAAGGCCTGCCCCTAACGGAGGTTGAGGGGTGATGGAGAGG